>JAYVVR010000525.1:0-2489 GCA_043786835.1 Armatimonadota bacterium
CCTGGAAAGATGGCTGCCGTGTTTGGGTTCTTCAAGCGCCGGTCAATAATCTCGGCTAAAACGCTTCGGTAATCAGTCGTCACTTTGAGGTCCCCCGGCCCGTCAAGCTGCTCTGCCCCGAGGCCCGGCCAAATCCCGTGGACATGGCCGCCGCTGACATGGCCCCCAAGCACCAGCATTGCTCCGGCCCGGCCGTGGTCGGTGCCGAGGCCGCTGTTCTCAGCTGCCCGCCGCCCGAACTCCGACATCACGACAACCGTAGTCCGTGCCCACCGCTCCGGCCCGAGATCGGCGGCGAACGCGGCAATGCCCGACGCGAGGCCCTGGAGCCGTCCCGCGAGAATACCGGTGCCGGTTCCCTGCGCCACATGAGTATCATACCCGCCTTGGTCAAGACACGCCGCTTCCAGCCCAACACCGCTTTTCATGAGCTGCGAAACCTGCCGCAGACCCGCCCCTAAATCGTCGTCCGGGTAATGCCCGATGTGCGAACTGTCAGCCGGCAGGGTGTCGAGTGTCCGAAGCACCGACAGCGCCTCCTGCCCCGCTTCCGCCAGCACATCGTGGCCGTACAAACCCGCCAGCCTCTGCTCGAACCCCGCCGTGCCGCCCCCAAACGGTGAGACCAGCCGCAGGTCGGCGACTGTCGTGAGCGTTGTCGCCCGGCTTGCGCCCCGCAGCGATTGCGGCAGGATTGATCCGAGCGCGACCGCCCGCAGGGGCGAGGGGTTGTTCCACGGGGCAGTTTCTAAGTGCCGGGCCAGCCAGCCGGATGCCGGGCCGACTTCCGATGCGACGCCGCGCTCCATCGTCGCCATTGCCTCAAAGTGGGACCGGGTTTGGTCGCCTGATCCGCAGGCATGAACCACCGAGAGCTGCCCGGCTTCGTGCAGGGGCAAGAGCGGGACCAGCGCCGGATGGAGTCCGAAAAAACCGTCGAGATCCAGTACCCGGTCCGCCGCGCTTGCTTTTGTGTCCCCAGGCCGTGCCAGTGCCAGAGTTGGCCGCAGCCGGTAGTAATCGTCATCGCCATGCGGAACGACAAAGCTGAGTCCGTCCACACCGCCGCGCAGGAAGATCGAGACCAGCGTGTCTCCCATCGGCCCGTGCGAGTGCGGACGCACCGCGATACTGCCGAGCGCCCGGCTGTGTCCTGCGAAGCTGAGCGCTGAAAGTGCGCCTAAAGCAAATAGTCCCCGCCGCGTTGTTTTCATGGTTTGTGTTCCTATTCCGAGGCCCCCTAGCCCCCAATAATGGGGGAACCAGACTCAGGAAGCAATTTTCTCTTATTCCCTCCGGCTCCCCCGTTATCGGGGGCTGGGGGGACTCTTTATTTGTTCGGCGTTACCGCCACTGGAACGCCGGTGCCATCAACAGCAGCGCGGCGTATTCGCATACCGGCATCCCGGAAGCGGTCGAGCGCAGCGCACGCAAAGCCGGATGGCCGGCAGGCAGCGAAAATGCCAGTTCCAGCAGCGTATCACGGGGGGGCAAACCTGCTTTTTGTCCGGCTTTTGTCAGTGCCACCGTGTCCAGTGTCGTGTTTTCTAAAGTGCCGCCGGCGAGCGAAAGGGCATAATTCCAGCGCGGGATGAGTGTTCCCGTCCAGGCATCGGTTCTGTCCGGGAAACCGTCCGGCATCGGCCAGGCGAACAGCGGCTGTCCCATTCGGGCCAAATGCGTTTGCACCCCTGCCCCGCCATCGGTGTCGCAGCCGAAGACGCGCAGGGCACTCACAGCATAATCGAACGGCCGCTTTAGTATGGGCGTTGCAGCATCAAGATTGGTTTCCGTCAGCAGCGCCCGGAGCATCGCTTTGATGTTGCCCGACGTTTTTAGGTACACGTCGGCAATCGCCGAGACCTGCCCGGCATTCGCTTCTCCGAGAAAGTGCCGGCAGAGCTTTCGCGATAGATGCGCGGCGGTTGACGGATGCGCGGCGAGAATGTCCAGGACGTGCTCGCCGTCAGTGACACCGCCGCCTTTCGGGATCGTTTTGCCTAGCACCTGCTTGACGCCGTCATCATGCTGGTCGGCGTCAAAGTAAAATCGGCCCCGATGCCAGTGACTATGGACAGTCCAGCCGGACAGGCAGCGAGCAACTTCCTCCACGTCGCGCTGGGCGTAGCCGCCATGGACGCCAAGCGTGTGCAGCTCCATTATCTCCCGCGCGTAGTTTTCGTTTGGCACCCCTTTGCGGTTCTGCGTGTTATCCAAATAGCCAAGCATGGCGGCGGAGCGGGCGGATGCGCCCAGCAAGTCCCGGAACCGGCCCAGCGCGTGTTTTCGAATGGTATCATGGTCGTCTACGACTTTAAGCTGCGCCCCTGCCCCCTTGAATGCGTAGATGTTGAAGTGGTCAGTCCAAAATTCGACCATGCGCTCCTGAAGCTGACGCTTGCTGTAGACGGCACGGAGAATGGCCGACTGACGCAGGGCCAAAACAAGCTGGCTGTCATCAGTATCGAACAGCAAACCGGGGTCAGGGG
>JAYVVR010000526.1:0-2488 GCA_043786835.1 Armatimonadota bacterium
GAGCAATATCCGTGTTCGGTGCGAACGCCATCAAGTGGTCTACATAAAAGCGGTAGCCGAGGTCTGACGGAATACGTCCGGCGCTGGTATGGGGCTGACGCAGCAGTCCAAGCTCCGACAGCTCCGCCAGCTCGTTGCGGATTGTGGCACTTTTGATGCCCCACCGATGCCGCTGGGCCAGGTCTTCGCTGCCGAGAGGTTTAACCGTTTCTACATAGTCGCGGACAACCGCGCCTAAGATTTTTTGCTTACGTTCATCGAGATCCATCTTGGTAAGAGTAGTTTACCATTTTTGGCCGCGTGTGTCAATGTGAGGGAGGCGAGCGAACAGATTAGGAAGAGAGCGAACACGGCAGAAGAAGGGCGAACACGGCAGAAGAAGGGCGAACACAAGGTTCGCGCCTACGAGGCTGGGAAATATAGAGGCACATAAAGTTCGGGGGCATATGGTTGGCATACCTGGCGCGAATGATGCAGGGCGCGAACCTTGTGTTCGCCATCTTCTGCCGTGTTCGCCCTCTTCTTAATCTGTTCGCACTTCTCTTAATCTGTTCGCACTTCCTGTGTGGTTGCCTTGTCTATTTCTGCATCAAGATCGCCGGGTCCGCGCCGATAAAACCGCGCAGAGTGTCTAAATAATCAGGCTGCTCGATCGTTCCCAAATGCGCCTGCGCTTTACCCAGGCGCTCGGCGACATCCCGGCGCAGGGTCTCGGACGTGTAGGGTGCCGCGCTGAGAAACTCGCTTAGAGTATGAACATGGCGCTTCCAGAGCCGGACTTCGAGTGTCTGCTGGGTATGGAGACGGGCAGAGTACCAGTCGCTTTCCCAGAGCGAATCGCGGGTGAATAGCGAGCGAATCTCAGGGTCGGCGATGGTTTTGCCTTCGTAAGTGCCGGTGTGCATGAGATGAAGTAGGACTTTGAGGGGCGGACAGGCCAGCGCAATGCTGTTGTCTTCAAAGTAATTAGCGGCGATTTTCTGGTGCGTGGATACGATATTGTCAACGCCGTCAGCGAACGAATCCATTCCTTGAAGCTCCGGGCGCAGCATTTCGGGGGTAAAGACGTCATTCGGATTATCAAAGACAATGCCGAAAAAGATGCGGACAAAATCGGCGGTAATCCGGTAACCCAGGCGACTGGCGTAGACAATCTTGCCGTTGTGTTCGAAGTCTTCCAGTTTTTCCAAGTAGTGATTGGCAATCAAAAACGCCGGGTCACGCTCGGAAACTTCCATACGGGACCAGACTTCGGGGATCAGCAGGCTGATATCGTGCTCTACCCGGAAGTTCGGGCCGACAAATCCGGCGGCGGTCGAGAAAGCTTCGGCTCCTGTAAGTATATGGGACACCAGAGCATTGTTCAGGTCAATAATCGGCAGCAGGGCATTAAACGGGCCTTTCGTGAGCGCCCCTTCCGAGCCGGTTCCCGTGGTCGAAGGCGACTTGCCGGTGAGGCTGGAAATCAGTTCCATGAACAGCTCAGGCGTCTCCTGGTAATGGACCGGATTGCAGACGGCAAGTGACCGAATGCCCGGCTCTGGTGGGTTCAGGCGGCGACCGGGCAGAACAGCGTTCACAGGTGTCGGCACAGGCTCAGCAAGGGGGACCCGACGATAAAGCCGCATCCCAATTTCGGAAAGAGTGCTTGGTTTTTTATCTAAAAGATCGCCGCGAATCTGTAAGTAGCGCGGGTTCTTCGTCGGCTTGCCGTCCACGATGCGCGGGTGGGCCGAGGACACGAAATAGCCGGGCGTCACGGCGGCCCGGCGGATGACTTCCTGCATCGGCTCGGTCCATTCGCCAAGTGTGATCGCCGATGCCAGCAGCTTCTGAGCATCGGCCTGGGTCAGCGGGGCATAGTTTGAGAAGAAGTTACCCGGCAGGGCGAAATGCGCCTCGGTCAGCTTGTCGTAGCCCCGGTGAATGGCGTCGTCAGGCCGCTGGAAGAGCCGCTGCTCAGCGTTCTCGACAATCTTAAAGCTGCTCGGCCCGGCATATTTCGGGTTTAGGTGCTGCAAGAACGCGGCTGGAATAGTTGCAGTCGCGGAAATATCGTCTTCTTCCTGCAATTTTTCCGCCGGCACGAAGTCATTGCGGAGTGAGAAGATACGCCAGTTGCCGTCTTGAGTAAAGCCGACGCGGGCATAGTGCGCGACAAGCTTTTCACCTTTGAACCGAAGCTCGTTGCCGGGCCGGCCATTGACAATATCCACGCTGAACGACTCGCGCCAGCTGCTGCCCATTTCCGGCTGGTAAAAGCGCTTGACAAGGTACGTCAGCTCGCGGATGGGGTGGGGAATCGAATCAAGCCAGGCGTTATACACGTTGGTGTAAAGCCTGTCGGACGGTGTCAAGAGCTTGATGACGGAGCCAAGAGAGCGCTCAGGACTAAGAATGGGCCGGCTGGCTTCGGCACTTGGCCTACGGAAGCGGTCTGAGTAATTACGGGTCAGCAGGGCCTCGACGGCGTCCATATCTTTGTGGA
>JAYVVR010000527.1:0-7123 GCA_043786835.1 Armatimonadota bacterium
GTCAGGCTTCTCCTGGACGAAGAGTTAAATATCTCTAGGGCAATAGAGATTTGGTGCAAGACCATAGAAGCCTGTTGATTTATCAACGGGAGTTGTCACAGGAACTCGGCCAGATGTCACTGGTCGCCCACAGCTAAAAGCGAAACACACAAAGTCCCCTGCTTCAGACTCTGAGGCAGGGGACTTTGTGCGTTTCGCCCGGGCGATATTACTAAACTGCTTCGGCGGTCTGGGCGACTTCGTAGAGGAACCAGGCGCGGCGCTCGGTCTGGTCCAAAATCTCTTCCAGCAAATTTGCAGTCGCAAGATCTTTGTTTTTGTCGGCAACTTCTGCCGCGGCGCGGATCTGCCCGATGATATGTCGGTTATCCAAAAGCAGGCGATGTACCATCTCCTGTGGGCCGACAAACTCGTCGTTATCGTCGTTGATTGTCTGGAGCGAGGTCACATGCGTAAGAGAGCGGATTGAAGTGCCGCCAATCTTGCGGAGGCGCTCCACCATCGGGTCAATGCCTTCCAAAATCTGCGTCGCCTGCTTATCAAACAGGAGATGCAGCTCGCGGAAACGAGGACCGGACAAATGCCAGTGAAAGTTCTTAGTCTTCAGATATAACGCGAACGCGTCGGCGATCAGCGGGTTGACCGCTTCGGTCACGGCCTTTGCCTGCTCTGGTGAAAGGTCGGTCGGGGTCGCAAGCTGCGATGGTGAGGGGTAAACGGGCGGTAAGCCTCGAGATCTGCTCTGCGCCGGCTGCCCGTGGGCGTCCTTGCCGTCAATCTCGCCGCCTGATTTTTGTGTGGTCTGTGCCATTATGTCATCCTCTATTTGTAAAGTCTGTTGGTGTCGACAGGTGCGTTTTACCCAAAATCGCCTGATTAAACGCACTCAGGCAAACCGTGCTGCGGCAGCTTGACGCTTGGTAGACGGGCCGGAACGGTGCTGCTCACTGGCAGAACTCTGCCACAGAAGGATGCTTCACGAAAAACCATTTCGTTTTTTCGCCACGCCCGGTTTCGCCGGCCTGGCGCTGCTGACAGTGTCTGCCAGGGCTACCTCAGCGCAAATCCAGGCAGTCGCCGCCGGCTCCGCGACCAGTGCTTGCCAGGTGCAGGGCCGCGGCTTCACAATGATGCTGGTGCATGGCTTTCCGTTGTCCGGCGAGTTGCTTGCGAAGAGCCGAGCTATGCTGGCCTGGCGCTATACGGCCGTCACCCCAGATCTGCGCAGCTTCGGCACGCAGTCCCGCAATAATGGCGTCGCTTCAATGCCCAATATGCCTGACTTTTTCGGCCTTATGCCATCGCTGGGATGAGGCTTTTTTCTGTCTTAGCATACACGGCATTAGTGAACTAAAGCAAAACAAAAGCAGTTAAGCGCATCTGTTGATGTTTAGAATATTTCTGGGAACGGTATCACACTCCCATACCGACTTTTCCGAAGGGCACAGAGCTGCGGCAGACGCCACCATCCAAGACGATACTGTCCAAGACGACACGAATACCACCGATTACATCTCGGAATCAGCTCAGAAACTGTATAGAGAGCCGAACGGCCTCCCTAGCCCCCAATAATGGGGAAACCGGACTACGGACGCGAGGCCTCTTTATTCCTATCTTGCTCCCCCATTATTGGGGGCTGGGGGGACGGCGAATTGGGGGGACGGTGAAATCTTTGCTACACCGTCTCTCAGGTCGGCACTTCCAACGGTGACGGCGATAGCAGCCAAGCTGTGAGGAGAAACCTATGAAATCGGCGATTGATGCGTACAAAGCGTTTGACGAGCGCAATCCCGTCTGGATTAAAGTCGAGCTGGAACCGCTGGCGTAAGAACCGCTCGTTCCCTGCTCCTTTCCCTAATAGGGGAGGGGGTCCCAATCTTAACTTCAAGGAGACATATAATGCCACTCACAGTTATCGCGAAATTTCAGGTCAAGTCCGGCAGCGAGCAGGTCGCCAAAGATAAGCTGCAAGGGATGCTTGCACCCTCTCGTGCCGAAGCAGGCTGCTTGAACTATGACGTTTTCCAATCCAACGACGATCCAGCGATCTTGTTCACTTACGAAAACTGGACCGGTAAAGACGTCCTCGACGCGCATATGCAGACGCCGCACTTTAAAGATTTAGACTCGGCGTTCAAGGAGCTGCTTGCCAAACCGATGGACATTAATTTACTAACCCAATACGAATAACTTAGGAGACACACAACGAAAGCTGTCGTTTACAGAGGCGTTAAATAGGCTGCCGCTGAAGACACCGAGATCCCGCGCGTCGAAGAAAAAACCGATGCGCTTTTTATCTTCAGCCACTCCTACTCAAACGAACCATTAGACCTCTTTCCTGCTTTTCCGCACTGCCAGCCTTCGCCCAGCAACTGGAAACCGTCGCCCGCTTTACCGGCCCGATGCCGACCGGCGTAACCGTTTCGTACACAGGCCGGGTCTTTGTCAACTATCCCCACTGGGGCGACGATGCCAAATTTACGGTCGCTGAAATTGTGAATGGTCAGGCGGTCGCGTATCCAAACGCCGTCGTCAATAAGATCAGCAAAGCACACCCCGCCGCGTGCCTTTACTCGGTGCAAAGCGTTGTCGTTGACCCGAGAGACCGGCTTTGGGCACTTACTTCTTTAATGTACGACATAGACTTTGGAAAGTCGTTGAAGTGTGAGAACAACTGGAAAACCTAATTTGTGGGTGCATTGATTGTGACTGCGGCCCCATGTGTATATTCTGCCATAGTTTGCTCTTTGTTAGATCTGCCATTCTTGAGTCTGCCTACATATTGTGGCCGCTCATGTTGCTCGGCATCATGGCGGGCTTCATTGCGGGCATCTTCGCGGCATGGACGCCGAGGTTCGAGCCGACTTGATAAATCATCTTGGTATGGTCCTCAATATCCGGCAGGTTCTTCGACGCGAACGCGGTCAGGCCAGCATTCTTGCCCGTCGCGATTTCTTTCTCAAACAACTTGACTGTATCTGTGTGCGCTTTCTCCTGCGATCCCACATAGGCTTTGTCGAACGCCGTGCCGGATAGGCCGGACAGCTTGGCGATAATCGCCTTGTGCATCGGGTCAGTATCGGCGGGCAGGGTCATTTTGTTGTTTTGAGCAACAGTTTTCAGCTCTTCGTTCGCGGCACCATGCTCTTTGACCATCCGCTTGGCGACATTCAAGACCTGCGGGTTTTTGCTTTTCTGGAGCGCAATCTGGCTGGACTTGACTTCAAAGATGCCGCCCTGGGCCGCTATCTTCGCAAACTTCATGTCCATGGCATTGGTCGTCGCCATCGCGGCGCTCAGTGTAGAAAGCAGGAGGCCGGAAACGACGGCTCCTCTAAGTGTTGTTTTGGTAATCATTGGATTTTTGAGTTGCCCTTCCTGATCGCGAAATTTCTACTGTCACTTTTCCCTGTCTCGCCTGCGTTGAAACGCCCTGAAACTTTGGGGGGTTCCTGCCGACAATGACCGTAAGAATTACGGAGGAAACCCCGATGCGCTTAGTGACGCGGTCTGATTTTGACGGATTAATTTGTGCTGTTCTGCTGAAACAGGTCGAAGTGATTGACTCGATCCAGTTTGTTCACCCGAAAGACTTGCAGGACGGCAAGTTCGATGTGACGACGGACGATGTCCTGACCAATGTCCCGTTCGTTCCCGGCTGCGGCCTCTGGTTCGACCACCATGCAACCGAGATTGAACGGATCGTCGGGCGCATTCCGTTTGAAGGCGACTGCTGGCTGGCTCCAAGCGCTGCCCGCGTGGTTTACAATTACTATGGCGGGGCGGCCCGGTTCCCAAATATCGAAGAAATGATGCGGGAAGTGGATAAAGCCGACTCGGCCCTGTTTACCGCCGATGACATCCTGCACCCGAAAGGCTGGGTGCTGCTGTCGTTTCTGATGGACGCCAGGACCGGCCTCGGGCGGTTTCGGGACTACCGGATCAGTAATTACCAGCTCATGACCGATCTGATAGACGCCTGTATGACGAAGTCCATTGACGAAATCTTAGCAGTGCCCGATGTTCAGGAGCGGATTACCCGGTATCTCGAGCAGGACACGCTGTTCCATAAGCTAGTTCGCGACCATTCGTGGACCGAAGGCAATGTCGTCGTTTCCGACCTGCGCGACGCGACTGTCATCCCCTGCGGCAACCGGTTTTTGGTGTATGCCTCCTATCCCGAGACCAACACATCCATTTGGATCATCAACGGCTTCCAGAACAAAAACTGCGTCTTCGCCTGCGGCCACAGCATTCTGAATAAGACATCCCGCACTCATATCGGCTCGCTGATGCGCCAATTCGGCGGCGGCGGCCATGAAGCCGCCGGAACCTGCCAGGTGCCGCATGAGGACGCCGAAGCGGTCCTCCGGGAGCTGGTCTCTTCAATGAACCGCGACGAGCAGGCTGTCCCCGACGAAGCCTGGAGCCTGGTCAAAGCCGCGTAACTGGTCAAAGCCGCGTAAGAGGACCTGCCCCGTTTGTGCCTTCGGCATAGACAGGGTGGGTTCATTCCCTATCGTCCGTGGTAGCATGAGTTCATGCCGCCTGAAACCGTTCCCGAACTCCCACCCGTCGAAAAAGTTTTACTCGTCCACGACCGGCTGTGTGCTGAGTACCACTGCCCCGTCGCCTACTTCCACGAGCTGGACCCCCTGAGCGAGCTTGTGTCGTCGCTGCTGTCCCACCGGACCAAAAACGCCGACTCGTCCAAAGCCTTCCAAAACCTTCAAGCCAAGTTCCCGAACGGCTGGGCCGACGTGCGCGACGCCCCGCTTCTCGACGTGTTGGACGCGCTTGCCCCCTGCACCTGGCCCGAGCAGAAAGCGCCGCGTGTGCAGGACATTCTGCGGCGCATCACGGGCGAGTGCGGCGAGCTGTCTTTAGATTTCCTCGAAGCCCTGTCCGTCCCTGACGCCCGCGTCTGGCTGGAGCGTTTGCCGGGGGTCGGCCCGAAAACCAGCGCCGCCGTGCTGTCGTTCAGCCGTTTGCACCGCCGCGCCTTGCCGGTAGACAGCCACCATCACCGGGTCGCGATCCGCCTCGGCCTCATTCCCGCAAGCGTTGACGTCGGCCCGTCCCACGCCATTTTAGAGGGTCAGCTTCCCGAAGACTGGTCCGCCCAGCAGGTCTACGATAACCACGAAGTCCTGATGCTGCACGGTCAGCGCTGCTGCTTCCATCAAAATCCCGACTGCCCCCGCTGCGTCGTGCTGGATTTATGCCCGTTCGGGCAGAAGCGAACACAGACAGGTGTAAAGAGTTCCTCTAGCCCACAATAATGGGGGAGCCATACGGAACTATTCGGACTCCCCCATTATTGGGGGCCGGGGGGAGTCCTTAAAGGATATTCTCTGCTCTCTGCCGAACAAGCAAGCATCGGAAATCCTTGTATCGTCAGGAGCCACTCCATGCCCCGTTTTCTTTGCCTCGTTCTCGCGCTGTCCGTACTGCTCGTTGCGCCCCCGGCGTTCAGCCAGTCGGCTGTCCCTAGCAGTTTCGCCAGTACGCTGTCCGGCACCAAGTACCCGCTGTCACTCACCCTTAAAGACCTTGATGGAAGCTGGCGCATGTTCAGCCTTACCCCTACTACCGATACGTCCAGTCAGCTCAACCTTTATGTCGCTGCTCTTACAGGTGGCCTGCAAAGTACATACTATACCAAAGGTGAGACAGTTTCCCTGAACGGTGAACTCTATGTGGTAGCCTACCATCAGAAGATTACGCTGGACCTCGCCACGCTGCTCAAAGGGGAAAACGGCGGTCTGCCGCCGGTCTCAAAGCTGACACCCGATACGGTGCTGTTCTTATCGCTCCTCAATCTGCGTCTTACCGGGAGTTTAAACGATATTCGTGCGTTCTCACTTGCAGATGCTTTGAACCCGCCGGTCGTTGCCCAGAACCTGGAAGATGTTTCTGTTTCCAACCTTAAACAGGTAGGGCTTGCGATCGCGCAGTATACGTAGGACTACGACGAAAAACTGCCGCCGATGAAGACAGTCTCGGAAGTGGACGAGGCGATTTACCCGTTTATCAAAGACCGCAAGATTTACGAGCACCCGAAAACCCACGAGCTTTATCAGGCGAACACGTCGCTGTCGCATCGGAGCCTCGCGAGTTTTGACAGCGTCTCAACGATGGTTCTCTTTTACGAAGCCAGCCCAGCAGAGGACGGCCTGCGGGCGGTGCTGTTTCTCGACGGTCGTGTCAAGCGTCTGTCCAACGCCGAATGGCTACAGGCCAAAACCGCGTCCCATGTGCCGAACCCGCCGCAGAATGTTCAGTGAGAGGCGGAGGAAGGCGGGAAAGAGCGAGTGATTTCAATCACTCGCTCCTTCCCGCCCGTCACACCGGGTACAATCACTACATGGCGCAAACCGAAACGCAGGAAACCGAAGACCGGCTTGGGATGACCGACGCCCAGTGGGCGCAGTGGCAGACCTACACGCACGGCTACGGCGAACAGGATGCGAACGGGATTGACATCTCGCTCATCCGTGAAAACCTGCGCGTTTCACCCTCGGAGCGGCTGCTGAAACTTCAGCGCAATTTGGTATTTTTCAAAGAGGATCGTTTGAACAGCAACCATGTCGGCGAGTTTCAGCAAATTATTGCCGTTTTGACAGCGGCAAAGCTCCGGTTTGTGATTGTCGGCGGGGTCGCCATGCGGCTGCAAGGCTCCGCACACATCACCGATGATATTGACTTCGGCGTGGCACGGGACACGCAAAACCTCGAAACATTGGTCGAAGCGCTTGCGCCGTATCATCCGTCTCTGCGCGGCGCACCGCCCGGCCTGCCGTTCTTTTGGGATGTTCGCACTCTGAAAAACATTATGAATATCACCCTGCAAACGGATTTGGGCAGCGTGGATTTGTTCGGCGAACTTGCCGGGTCCGGGTCGTTCGAGCAGTTATGGGACAGCGCGGCAATACTAGAGTTAAACGGGCTTTCTGTGCGCGTGGCATCTATCCCTATGCTAATTGCGATGAAGCGGGCGGCCCGGCGTCCGAAAGACCTGCTGCATTTGATGGAACTGGAACAAATGCTGATCCAAACGGAAGCGTCCTAAACGAAGGCTTCTTAGGTATAATGGCCCCAATATGTGCCGAATTTTAGTGGT
>JAYVVR010000528.1:0-2483 GCA_043786835.1 Armatimonadota bacterium
CCCGGCGGAGCAACTGCACCCGGCGGAGCAACTGCACCCGGCGGAGCAACTGCACCCGGCGGAGCAACTGCACCCGGCGGAGCAACTGTACCCAACGGACAAAGATTGGGGCGATAATGACGGTCTTTTCTTGTACCCGCGAAGGCGGCTACCAGGCGTCTGCGCCACACCGCGTAGAAATCTACTCCCATGCTTCTTGCCGCCTACGAAGTTCCTATTTCCAACAACAGCGCGGTCACTTCGCGGCAACCGCTTTCGGCAGGGTATCCAGCGCCTGCTGGGCGACAGCATAGCCCTGCGAGAGCCGAACCGCATGATTTAGCTCCGACCGGGCTGCGTCCATCTTGCCCTGAGCGATATACACGAGGCCAAGATGGTACCGCGTCTCGGCCAATCGTGGGAGAGCATTTGCCGCTTCCAGAAGGTTCTGCTCGGCCGCGAGATAATTGCCCTGCTGGTACTGCACCCAGCCGAGCGTATCCAAATACCCTGCAATCGTAATGTCATCTTCCCCTTTTTTCTGGGCGAGAGTGACTGCTTTTTGTGCCAGCCCGAGTGCTTCCGGCAGGTTCGTTCCGCGCACCGCGTAGGCGTAGGCCAGATTGTTCAGTGGGGTCGGCTCGCCAGGATAGGCTTGAATGGCCTTTTTGTAGGTCGCCGACCCGTTGGGCATGTCGCCGGCATCGAAGTAGGCTTGGGCCAGCGAAAAAGTCGTGTTGGGAATATCGGTCGTCCCTGGTGTCTTCAGTTTCGTGTTAAGCAGTGTCACTAGCTTCGCCGCCGCTGCTTTCTGGGCCGTCGTTTGACCAAGTTGTTTCTGGGCTTCTATGAGAAGCAAATAGCCGCGCTCATCGTTCGGGAACTTCTGAACCGCCTGAGTCAGATACTCGGCGAGAGCCGGCGTGTCGCCGACTGCACTGAAAACCAGGGCGACAGACAGAGTGGGAATGGGGTCGTTCGGATTCGGCGCTCGGGAGCCGAGATAGGTATCCGGGTCCGATGGCGCAACGGCGATGGCCCGGTCCGCCCACTGCCGGGCTTGCACATCGGTTGGGTCGGTCTGAGCATGGCGCAGGCTTTCGTTCAAATCGCTCTGCACCTTGCGGGCGTTTTGCGCCTGGGTCCCACAGCCGGCGAGGCAGAGCAGGGCCGGCAGCAAAGAGAAAAAGAAGAGAAAGCGGCGGTACGATAAAAAGTTGGCAGACATCACAATATTATAGCATAGGCAGAGATATTATCGGAGTGACGTCTCGAAAATTGGGAATAAGACCCCTATGGAACTGATGCGTTTTGATGCCGCCTGGGCGTCCCTGCTTTCCTGGCTCGGGGTTTCCGAGAAGGAAGCGTGGCCCTTGCGCGGCGAAATCCTGACCCAATACCAGCAGCCGGACCGGGCCTATCACACCCTCTCCCATGCCCTGCGCGTGCTGGCGGACGTCAAAAAGTTCTCCCACTGGTGGGGCGTTGATGACTACGGAGCGGTGCAGCTTGCCGCCCTTCTGCATGATGTGGTTTATGACACGCGCCGCGCCGAGAACGAAGCGAAAAGCGCTGAGTTTACGGTCTGGTGGGGGCAGACCCTCGGTATCGCGCCTATTGTCTACACCCAAGCCGCTGAGATCATCCGGGCCACCCAAAGCCATGCACCCTCTGACTCGGCAGACACACGGCTCGTCCTGGACGCCGATCTGCTGATTTTGGCCGCCCCCCCGGAGTGGTACGAGATCTACCGGCGATCAATCCGGCGCGAGTACGGTTGGGTGCCGGAACCCGACTGGAATACTGGACGCCGCCGTGTTTTGGAGGGCTTTTTGGAGCGCGATCAAATCTACCAGACGGCAAAGCTGTCGGCCGCCCTGGAAGCCCCGGCACGGGCCAATCTCCAGCGCGAGCTGTCCCGTCTGCCGAAGTGAGGAGGTCGGGGGGACTTCTTAACCTACACTTTCAGGCGGCTTGACCAATTTCCCCCGAAATTGGGGTATCTGCGGTACAATAAGTGATCAAGATATAGTAAAACTGAGGATTGTACGGCCTGACCGACACGAAACTCGTGCGGCGCTGGAAAGCAGAATCACAGTGGCAGAAATCGCAGGACAGGAACGTTACCGCGTACTCGTCGTAGACGACAACGCCCAAGACCGTCAGGCCGTGGTGGCAGCGGTCGCACAGCAAGCCGCTGTCTTGAAGGCCGCTGGGCTTGACGGCGTTTCGGTCGAAATTTTGGAGGCCGGCTCCCTCGCCCGTGCTCGGGAACTCCTGAGCGATGGCGAAATGGCCTGCATTTTCCTGGCCCATGACCTCCCCGATGGAACAACGCTGGGCTTGCTCTCAGAGCTGCGCTCTGCGGAAGCCGCTGCTCCGGTTATTGTGCTGACAAGAGAGCGAGACGAGCGGATTGCGGCAGAATCTTTGCAGGCCGGGGCAATCGCCACCCTGCCGAAAGACGCGCTCGATACCGACCTTGTCGCCCGTTCTCTGCGGGC
>JAYVVR010000529.1:0-2479 GCA_043786835.1 Armatimonadota bacterium
CCTGCCGCGCACTCTTGGTCGCTCCAACGCCGCCATCGCCATGGCGCAGTCGCCGGAGATCGAAGGCAGGCTGAAAATGATCCTGAATAGGAGTCTGAGTCGGCGGACGATGACACGCAATCTCTGGGGATTGGGAACGGTGATTGCGCTCGGCACGGCGCTGGTTGTTGCGACAGCCGGAACACCGCCGCGCACCCTGATGGCGGCGATTACCTCCGGCGGCGAGACGCCGGACACGCCGGCCCATAACCGGGCCAACATTGCGTATTACCAAGCGCAGATTGCACGGTTCGGTGACGGCGACCCGTGGGCCGGCAAGGCGTATTATATGCTCGGCAATGCTCAGTGGGGAGCGGGACGATACACGGGGGCGCTAGCGAGTTTTGACAAGGCGATTGTTCTGCCGGAGCCGCCATACGCCAATAGCTGTATTCATTCCGCTGCACGTTACGAGCGAATCAGTGTGCTCCAATGCCTAAGCCGGTACGCGGACGCTGGTGCCGAGACTCAGGCACTGCTGAAAAAGGGGAGTCGCGGTCTCATTACCGCCGACATGTGGGAAAACCTGCGGGAGCGGCTGCCCGAATTCAAGATGATGCAGGACATTCAAGTCAATCGGGATACCGAGCAGCGTCAGTACCGAAGTCTGCCTGCGTCGCCGCGCTGGACACAAACGCTCTCGAACGGAGTCACCGTGCAGGTCGTCGGCGTCGTGCAGACAGCAGGGCTATTTCATACAGCTTGGTCGCCGGAGGGAAAGTTTCTGAGCCGGGCGCAGTATACGTCGGATGCCGAGCATAGCAGTCATAGCAGGACTGAGCCTGTCCAAAAAGCGCTGCTGGCTCTGCGCTTTACCTACCCTGTCGGGCAGGCAATCCAGACCGAATACAAGCTGTCCGGGGCGGTCAGCACGGGTTACCAAAGCGGGTTTGCGCGGAATGCCGGCAAAGTCATCACCGATGAAGTCGCCATAAACCCGGAGACTGCCGGGCGGCGTATCGTAGAAGCCTGGTTTCCCGCCGGACAAGCGCGGACCGATTTGCAGGTTGGAGTTAGCCTGGCCCCACCGCCAGCCGGATCGGAGAACTCAACGGATGCGCTGAAAGAATGGGCCGTCTTTTCCGGCATCGTCCTTCCCCCTGCCCGGTGAATAAGGCTGTGCAAGCGAAAGAACACATCATGAGTCGAAAAGCGACACTGCCAGACTTTGCCCTCTGGGCCGTACTGCCAATGGCGCAGACCTCAAAAATCGAGAGCCGACTGACACGGATTTTGGACAAGACCCGCCGCCGTACCCTGCCCCGCCGGGCGCTGGCATTTGGGATTGCTCTTGGAGCCGCCGCGCTGGTGCCGCTGGCGATGCTGCGGCCTGTCGCCAAAGCGCAAACAGCTTCGGCAGTGGCTGGCACGGTTCAGCTTCTCGGCATTCAGGATATTGACATTCACCACACGGATCATCGCTGGTGGGACGCGGCAGGGCGGATTTTGCCGGGCGGGGTGGATGCCGGTGCACCGTCCCGCACGGCGACGGATTTGTTCCGTAGCTCAAATGAACACAATTTGCGTTTTGCTCTTCATTTGCCCGTCGCAGCGGAGGGCGACACGGTTATTTTCAGGCCGTCAGGGAGTTTCGTCTGGTATCCACTGGCGACGCCGCACAGCGGAGCAGACAGGACACTAAACGCATCGTTTCCCGGTGCATTGAAAAGGACTACGCTGTCAGTCGGGGTCGCCGCCGGTCCCTGGATGGAGACGGTGGACTGCCCGAAAACACCGGGCAAGTTGCGGATGAGCAGGCCGTCGGGCGAGGTCCTCTTTACGCTCCTCCCAAACCCGCGCGGCCAGGCTTCGGTGCCGGAGGACGCCTACGGCAGCCGGGGAATGACGCCGCCACCGACGGCACGCAGCAGTGCCGTTCTTGTAGTTTCCGACCATTTTCATAGTCCTAGCCCGCTGCCCGTGGACACAATGGCGATAATGATCAGTTCCTACGCCAGTACCACAGGGAAAACGGGCAGCGAATTGCAGCGGATTTTGCATGACGGCGAGAACTACGAACGTGCTGTCTATGGCCTGGATAACTCGGGGAAAGTGCTCGCAAAACTTACCGGTGCCAGTGCTGCGAGCTTAGAGGATGAGAAAAACGACTGTTTTGTGATGGAACAGCTTATTTCTATCCCGAAACCACTACTAAAACGCATCGCGTCGTTTCGGCTGGTCGCACGGCCTTATCAGTGGACAATGTTCAAGGATGTCGCGCTGCAGCCGGTGCAGTAGAGCCGCTGTGAAAGCCCCGCCGTGGGTGCAGTTGCTCCGTGAATGGCAGGTCTGGACGCGCAGACGCGAACCGCACGGTGTGCGAAAATGCCATCGGCGCTAGGACTTCTGTTCTTCCGTCCGCAGGGCGGTTCGCGTCTGCGCGTCCAGACCTGCCATTCACGGAGCAACTGCACCCACGGCGGGGCTTTCACAGCGGCTC
>JAYVVR010000530.1:0-2478 GCA_043786835.1 Armatimonadota bacterium
CGAAATCGAGCAAAAAGTTTCACGCCGCGCTAAAACTCTTTCAGCACTAAGCCGCCGTAGGAGCGCAGGGTTCGCGGCTCGGGGTGTTCGGCTGCAGGGCGGTCGGGGACCGACCGAAACGACAGCAGGGACGACGATTTTGTTTGGGCAGGCGCTTCTGGGGCAGTCGCTGACGAAGTATTAAGCGTCTCCAGCAGGGCGGCGACGAGAAGCGCATCGTGCGATACTCCGGCACGGCCCCAAGCGCTGTCAGGAGTGCCGCTGTCGGGCGATGGGGCGATTTCGCGGACACCAACGCCGGAACCGGCAAGCTGACGGACCCAGCCGGCAGAGAGGGCCGAAAGCGCGTGGGCGGCGGCAGTATAGACCGCTTCCGACGCCACAAACTCGGCGGTCTCCTGCGGGGTGGGGTTGTAAATCACAATCCCGCCGCTGCCCTGACGGCGCAGCACAGGTGCGACCGCCTGGACTCCGTACAGGGCGCTTTTGACATTGACCTGCATGGTCAAGTCGAATTCTTTATCGCTGACATCGAGCGCGGGCAGCTTCAATGCCCGGTTGACGGCATGAATAAAGCCGTCGATGCGCCCGAACTTTTCTTCAATCTGCCGCACGACGGCTTCCGCCTGGGCGCGGTCGGCCATGTCGGTCGTCAGCGGGAAAACGCGCTCCTCGCCGACCTGCTCCGCCACCTGGGCGGCCAGGGCTTCAATCCGAAAGACCCGGCGGCGGGCGACCGCAACCACCCGCGCTCCTTCTGTCTGGGCCAGACGCCGGGCCGCGCCGTAGCCGATGCCGCTGGATGCGCCCGTGATAATCACAAGCCGCCCTCTTAGGCTGCCGTCTTTAATCATGCTTTCATCTTTGCTGCTGCTGCTCCATAACTTCATAGAACTATTGTCGGCAGGTGTTAGACCGGTTTAGAGGTATAATTCTTTTATGGAAAACACTGAGGCTAGGACGCCACGCTATCCGGGACCGAAGAGCCGGGAGATGATCGCTGAAATGCAGCGTTACGTGGTGTATCACCCATGGCCGTTCGCGTTAGATTTGGCAGGCTGCTCGGGCATGAGCCTGGCGACTGTGGATGGGCAGACTGTCTTCGACTGGGCGGGCTACTACGGCTCAAAGCTGATCGGCCACAACCATCCCCGCCTTTCGGAGCCGGCGTACTTGAAGGCGCTGACGCTGGCCGCGAACAACAAAGTCGCGAACCCGGACTTTATCACGGCGGAGTGCTTGGAATACTATCGCCTGCTGCACAAGCTATCCCCGAAAAGCATGTTGTCGTCCAAGAGTCGCGAAGTCTACGCGGTCAACTCCGGCGCAGAAGCCGTTGAAAACATGCTCAAATACCTGCTGTCGTGGCACAATGCCAAACGGCAGAAGCGCGGCGGGCACTCTGGGTCGGGAACCCGGCGTTTTTTGTACTTCGACCAGGCGTTTCATGGCCGGACGATTTACGCCCTGCAAGTCACTCAGACTCTAGACCCCGTCGCGACCCAGGATTTTCATGGGCTGGCGGCATCAAGCAATATCAAAGTGCCGTTCCCTGCTGTTGATAACGATGCTCCGCTTGCAGAAAACGACGCCCGCACCCGCCAGAGCTTGGAGCTGATCGAAAGCATTCTGTCCCAGATGGGCGACGAGATTGTCGGCATTATCGTCGAGCCGATCCAGGGCGCGGGCGGGCAGCGCACGGCCCAGCCGGCTTGGTTCCAGGGTCTGTCCGCGCTGTGCCATAAGTACGATGTGGGCTTCGGGGTGGACGAAGTGCAGACGTCGGCGGGGCCGACGGGGACACTGTTTGCGATTGACCAGTTCGATCTGCCGTATCCGCCCCATGCGGTTGCGGTCGGCAAGAAGTACGCGGTTGGGGCGCTGTTCATGCGCGAGCCGCTGTCCGATGTCGGGGTTCTCGACAGCACCTGGGGCGGGAGCCTGGCCGACATGGTGCGTTTCTGCCAGGAGTGGCGCGTCGTTGAAGACGAGCATCTCATTGAGGCTGCTGCCACCGGCGGCGAGCAGCTCGCATCGGGCCTGCGCCGTTTGCAGGGACGGTTTCCGAACCTCATCCGCAATGTGCGCGGCATGGGTTTGTATCAAGGCTTTACGGCGGCGTCGCCGGAGACACGCGGGCGGCTGTCCGAAATTGCCTTGCAGGAACACGATCTGCTGATTTTAGGGGCCGGCGCGGACAGTGTCCGCACCCGGCCCAATTTGAGTGTAACGCCTGCCGAGATTGACCGTTTCTTGGAACTGCTCGGCGTGTGCCTGGAGAAGGTTTGACGCAGGGGTAGGCCCCCGTGCCTGCCTTCTGCCTTCTGTGCCTGCCTTCTGCTTCCTATGCCTGCCTTCTGCTTCCTATGCCTCTCCTCTCACTCCTGCCCGGTAATTTTTAGACTAACCTATGAACGAGACCCACCTCACCCTTCCGGCCCAGGTTGCCGTTCTCAACAGCGACGGCGCGATTTCCGA
>JAYVVR010000531.1:0-2478 GCA_043786835.1 Armatimonadota bacterium
GCCGCTGTCGCGATATGCGTATTGATGAACGCTGCCGTCGCGACGCCGTCCGCCGCAAGCTGCGAGCCGGCATTGAAGCCAAACCAGCCAAACCAAAGCAGGGCAACGCCAATCAAAACCATCGGGACATTGTGCGGACGCATTTCCTCCGCGCCATGGCCCTGCCGCTTGCCGAGCATTATACAGAGTACAAGCGCGGAAACGCCTGACGAAATATGAACAACAGTGCCGCCGGCGAAGTCCAGAGCATGGATTTTGCCGGTTCCAATCACGCCACCGTCCCAGACCATGTGGGCCAGCGGGTCATAGAAGAACGTCGCCCAAAGGAGAATAAACAGGCAGTATGCGCCGAACTTCATCCGCTCAGCAATCGCACCCGAGATCAGCGCTGGGGTGATGATCGCGAACGTCATCTGAAACAGCATAAAAATCGCGCCGGGAATTGTCGGGGCATTGGTGACAGGAGTTGCCCCTGCCCCCGCCCGCAGACCCATCCAGCTTAGCGGACTGGCGAAGATGCCGAGACCGGCGATCTTGACTTCGGTCGGCCCGAACGCTACCGAGTAGCCCCAGAGCATCCACTGGATCGAGATAATGCCGAGCGCGACAAACGACATCATCAGGGTATTGAGAACGTTTTTGGAGCGCACCAGCCCGCCGTAGAACAGCGCGAGGCCCGGCGTCATCAGCATGACAAGCGCGGTCGCAACAATCATCCACGCGGTATCGCCCCGGCTTGCGCCTTCGGGGGTGAACGCCGCATTGTTCAGGTTCTTCAGCGTGTTCATCGCCGCAGGCGGTGTCGCACTGTTGTCCTGGATCATCATGCCGCCGTCAACAGTCTTGGCAGCGGGCGCAGAAACGGCAGGCGCAGAAACGGCAGGCGCAGCGGCAGGGGGTCCGGGCGGAGTCGGAGTTTGGGCGTGGACAGCCGCGAATGAGAAAGGCAGTAGCAGGGCCGCGCAGACAGCGGCAGACCAGAGTTTTGTCACGAAAAGCATCCTCCTGAGAATAAACTAAGTGTTGGGAGTGACCGGAGTGCTTCATCGCGTTTGCCGGAAGGCTGCCTGGCTGTCGTCAGCGACTTGAGGTTTTATAGAGTAGCATAAGCAGGGAACTTTTGTCAAGCCGTCAGAAGTGTGATTTTTTGTTTTTCTGGGCGGGCCGCTTGAATTAGGCATCGAGCGCAGGCTCGACACGAGTGCCAAGCAGCGCAATCATCGCTATCAAAGTCCCGCGCGGCAAGTCAGCGCCACCCATCTGAAGCGTGACGCGGGACATGCCGCCGAGGGGGAGCCGCAAAGATACCAATGCTGAGTTCCATTTTGTTACGCTCCTAAGAGATTGTTTAGAGACTGTATAGAAACGATTCCGAAGTCCCCCCAGCCCCCAATAATGGGGGAGCATGAAAGGAATGAAGGAGGCACCGCGCCCTCCCTCCGGCTCCCCCATTATTGGGGGCTGGGGGGCTTCTTATGCCGTCTCTGGAACCTTTGCCGCAAAAATGCCCACGAACGCCGAGCGTACCGAATAGAAGACGACGAGCCAGAGCAGCAGCACGACCAATCCGGGCGGGATGCCTTTAAGGTCCAGCAGAATATGGAACAGCAGAATGTTTGCAATAATCGGCCCGAGCAGCACGAGGCCAATGGGAACATAGCGATTCGACAGCAAAACAAGGCCGCCGACGAGCTGCAAGGCAAAGATCGGCTCCCAGTAATGCGCCGCTCCCAGCACCATGCCGAACTGCGCGGCTACCCCTGTCTGCGGCGGCTGCGGAATAAAGTGCAGGAAGCCGTTCAGTCCAAACACAACAAACACCAAGCCCAGCAAGTTACGCGCAATCAGTGCTGCGATTTTCATAAAATGGTTCTCCGGTAAAGCGAGTATGACAGTTACGCCTTCGAGTGTCAAGCGCATCAAAGCCAATATTATGGGAGGTGTCCGGCCAGCCAGACAACAAATGTGTCCTGAACAGTCCCTGCCGAGCGGGCATTGCCGGGAAAGTTGTTCATCAAAAGCGAGAACACATAAAGCTGCCCGTGTCGGCCCGTGACATACCCGGACAGTGCCCGGACCTGGCTGAGCGTACCGGTTTTGGCATGGACAGTGTTCTGCGCCGCCGTGCCAATCATTCGGCTCTTCAGCGTGCCGTCCACCCCCGCAACCGGCAGAGACTTGTCGTACACAGGCCAGTCAGGGCGGCGGTGCATTCCGAGAAGAAGCTGGGACACCGACCGGGCCGTCACATAGTCGCGCCGCCCCACCCCGCAGCCATCTACCAGGGCGACGGCGTTTGTGTCCACGCCCAGGCTTTGGAAAAACGGCGTTTCCCGTGCATGGCCGGTGTCGTAAGTACCGCGCGTGTCTAGTAAACGAACCAGGGACTCAGCCAGCAGATTATCGCTCGGCTTGTTCATGCGAACCAGCGTTTCCGAGAGCGGCAGACTTAAATGGGAGGCCAGCAGGACTGCCCCG
>JAYVVR010000532.1:0-7105 GCA_043786835.1 Armatimonadota bacterium
CATTCGGCTCGGCCAAACCGCCAATCTGTACCTGCACGACCGGCAGGGAAAGACGATTTATTACAGCGGAACCCGGCTCGACGGCCCGCCTCGGCTGCATACCTATCGCCCCAAAACGCCGCCACTGACACCGCCCCCACCCCCCGTGGTCTACTCAGTTGCGCTGAAAGCGGCGTTTCCAAACACGCCGAAGCCGTCGGATTTAAGCTGGGACGGCAAAGCGCTCCAGACTTCGATTTCGACGGCAGGACTAAAGACAGTCGGCGACTTGGTGTCGCGTCTCGGGCAAAAGACTGGCCTTGAATTGTACGCCGACCCGCATTACGCCGCCAAACGGATAATTCTCCTCGGCTCTCCTGCCGCCGCGCCTGCGTCCGATCTGCTGCAAGCGCTTTGTTTGTGCGTCACCGGGACGTTCCGAAAAGTCGGCCCGGCATGGGTGCTGACCGATGATTTGGTCGGGGTCGGAGTTCGGCGCAAACACCTCGCCGACTGGAAACAGCAGGCGGAGGACGCGGCCTCAAAAGTAGGCGACGAGGCCGGGGCGGTTATGCTGAAACGCCGGGCGTCCGACGCCCGCAAGCTGCGCGGATTTGGGGACCCGGTTGCGCTGACGCCCGAAGAGTTCGCCGCCCTGCCGGACGACCCGGCCATGCCCGGCATTCCTACCCTGGTAGACATTCCGGAGGCCGCATACCCATTCGCGAAGCTCACGCCCGCCCAGCAGGCGTGGGCGCGGCAAACCGCCGCCGCCTACAACGAAAACCTGCATACCGCTAAACTGCCGGACTACCTCAGCGACAACGAAACGGACGACGCCGATTTGACCCGCACCGTAAGTTTAGGCGCAAAGTATCAGGTACAACTGCTGGTGCCATCGCAAAGCGCCCCTGTGAATACAAACTTGCAGTCCCCACTCGAATTACTGTTTTATCCGGGGGAGACGCCCGAAGCCTACAAAGCGTATGCCGACGCGGACGCGAAGAAACGGGCAAAGATGCCGCCGCCTCCGCCCCTGTCTGTTCTGCTGCGCCGGGGCAGCCGCCGGGGCATTGTCGGCAATCCGCGCACGGCGGCGGATGTGGATGCACTCATCCGATCTATGCAGCAACTTGGCCTTAATCAGCTCTGGCTGGACGTCTTTTCAAATGGCGTCAGCCATCTCAAGGTAAGCACGGGCGGCCCGGATATTCTGACCGAGGCGCTGACCAAAACGCGTGGGACCGGAATCGAAGTGTATGCTGCCGTAAGTTTGTTTGCCTGGGACGATACTGCGCCGGACAGCGCCCGTGACTTGACCATTGACGGACAAGACAGCCGGCAGGCGCTTTTGGGAGCGAAACAGCACACTCGCGAAGTCACCGACGACGAGGAAGGTCTGCCAATTCCGTTTCCCGCTTCGGTGCCAGTTCTGGTGAGTGCGGCGGCCCCGGCAGTCGCCGCGACTTTAATGGCCATGGTACAGGACTGCGGGGCGCGTTCCGGTCTCGCCGGCTTTGTCTGGCATGATGCAGACGCCGGCAGTGAGTTCGGCTACACCCCTCCCATGCGTCTCGCGTTTCTGCGGACGTTTCGCGCCGACCCAACAGACATTGACCCCGGCAGCAGCCTCGGAGAAGCAGCCGCCCTGCCGCTGTTCGACGATGATGCAATAGACAGCGCATTATCCGGGCAATGGCTGAAGTTTCGGACCGACACCGACGTCGCCCTGCTGCGCCATCTGCGAGCAATGGTTCGCCTGAGCCTGCCGGTGCTGATGGAGCAAGATGAGCTTTACGGAGACAACTGGCTCGCAAACTGGGACGATCCCGCAAAGCCCCCACCGACAGTCCGTGACCTGACACCCGGCACCGCTTATGCTTCAGCAAAAACAACGCTTCGCCTGATGAAGCAAGCGAGCCGCATCATCATCCGGCGCAAAACTATTCGGCATGACGGCGACACAGCGTTTCTCGCCCGACGGCTTCAAGACGACGCCAAAACCCTGCCGTCAGACGGCTTCGTACTGGATTTCTCTTCCGATAGCGTGACACAGGGTGCCGCGCCGCTTGCCTCGCTGGTTCAAGCCGTTGCCGCCGAGCCGAAGAGCAAAGCAAAGTAAGCCATGAAATCTAATTCCCCCATTATTGGGGGCTAGGGGGTGTCGTGGTCAACAGAGCGACCGGCATCCAGTAAAAGCCCTCTCGCGACAGCTTGCCGATAAACCACTTGTGCACATGCGGATTTGTGAACAAGATTGGAACCCGATAGCGAAGTGTCCCCCAAACCACCACCAGCATGAATGCTATGAGAAGCACTGTGCCGACGCCGGGCGGTGTGGAAACGCGAAAGTAAAGCGGCCAGGAGTAGGTTTCGGTCGGTGACAAAGAGCTGTCCGGCGAAAGGGTCTGAACCCAGCGCTGAAACGGTGTTTTCAAGGGAGGTGCTTTTGTAAAGCCAGTTTCCAGCTTATCCAAGACTGTCTTAATCCAAGCGCTCATGGTGCTGCTATTCTACCGGGTTATTGGACGCATATCGGGTACCATAACAGCGTGAAACAAAACTTCTTTTTGCGGCTCCTTGCCTGCGCTTTTATCTGCCTTCTTTTTTCCCAAGTTCGGCCTCTGACTGCCGCGCCGCTTTTAACCCTGCCGCAGCTTCTAGTCAAGCACCGGAACGCGGCGGCGACTCCGGCGGCCCAGCGAGATAAAACGGCGCATGAAATCGTTTACGCCATCAGCGCGGGGGGCCTCGCGGGGTCAATGACGACCTACGAAGCACCGCCGCATAAGTCGCGGATGGAAATGTCGCTCGGGCCAATCGTCATGACCACCGGCACCGACGGGCGTGTCACCTGGGAGCAGGATGGCGCAGGCAATGTGCGAATACTCAGTGGCGAAGAGCTGTCCGAACGGGCCGCTGACACCGGGTTTTCCCTGGAAAACTTCGACCCCGCCAAGAATACGGCGGGAACGATAGTCAAGATGCGTCCGGCGCTTGACCCTGAGACGGGCTACTATGTCTTAGATGTCAAGCCGAAGAACGGCTCGCAGCATACGGTTTATCTAGACGCGAAAACGTATCTCGTCAAAAAGACCATTGAGCATAAAGGTGGGCTGACCGGCGTTGTTTCAGTGCTGGCCTACACCCTCGAAGACGGCACACAGGTTCCGAGTCATCTGGCAATCCAGTACGCCGGCCTGCCGCTGGTCATTGACGCAAATTTAAAATCGGTTTCGCGGCTGCCGGTAGTGACGGCGGCGTTTTTTGCGCCCCCCACCCCAACCAAAGACTGGCAGTTTCTTCAGCCCGGCCCGAGGCAGGCGGCGACACTGGCGTTTTCCACCGATAGCAACGAGATTATCCTGCCGGTGACGATCAACGGCCACACACTTCGGTTTTTACTGGACAGCGGCTCTGGGACGGCGTTCATCACCGAAGGCGGCGCGAAAGTCGCTGGGCTGACGACGCAGGGCGACCTGCCTGCTCTCGGATACGGCGGCGCGGCGGCGACGGGCCTTGCGGCGGACACGACACTTGAAGTCGGCGATGCCGTGCGCCTGTCGCATCTGACCCTGCATGTCATCAAAGACCCGGCGATCACGCGGCTTTTGTCGGAGCGCGGGCAGGTAGACGGCGCGGTCGGCTACGAGCTGTTCGCCCGGCTAACCGTTTCGATTGACTACGCCCAGAAGACGCTGACGCTCACCAACCCATCAGTGATGCCGCCGGCGCAAACCACAGGCAGTGCAGTGCCGATTAAGCTGGAAAACCGCATGCCGACCGTTCTGGCGTCGGTGGACGGCAAACCATCAGGACGTTTTCTGGTTGACACTGGCGACTCCGGCGCGGCTCATTTGTATACGCAGTATGCCGCCGCGAACGGCCTGCTGCCGAAGGCAGGCGACCCGCAAGCAGTAACCCGGCAGGGGGTCGGAGTCGGTGGGCAGATGACCGAAACGCTGTCGCCCAACCATACGCTCCAGATCGGCGGGGAGCGAGTCTCGGGGCTCACACTGTCCACGATCGGCGGGCCAGGCATTTCGCAGGTTTCGTCGTCGGCAGGCGGCATCGGGAACGTCTTTCTCAGCCATTTCACCGTGACATTCGATTACGCACGGGGCAAGATGTCCCTGCGGCCCAATCCTTCCCTGGCAGACGGAATCCCCCCTGCCCTCCAGTCCGCCCTTCACCCCGCTCCGGTCCGCCGAGGGGCGCTCCTGCGAGGACCAATTCTGGGGAGCAATACGGAGGGGAGAGAAGCCCAATCCATTTCGGCTCCCTGCCGAATCCGGCTCCCCAGAATTGGGGCGGGGGGGCCTCTTTCGGCTGTTCTCGTTCCGACTCTGCTTTTCGACTCCGATGCACCGCCGATGACGCTGCAAACGCTGCTCTCGAAGCATCTCACCGCACTCGGCGGCGCGGCGGCGCTGGGAGCGATCAAGAACACGAAGATTACGTCCGATGTCACCACCGGCGGTATCAAAGGCGTGATTACAACGATTTATGCCGCACCGGATAAAGAGTATGAAGAAGACAAGCTCGGGATACTCGATAACTTGCAGGGCTATGACGGCAAAACGGCCTGGGTACGGGATACCAACGGCAATGTCCGGGACCTCGCCGGGGAAGAGCTGAAAGACCTGCGCGTCCAGCTTTTCTTTGATACCAATTCCTATGTCCTGCCCGGACGGCTCCCCGGCACACTGACCCTGCGGCCCCGTACCGAGCCGGAAACGGGGAATTACATTGTAGATGCCCTTCCCGGCGGCGGCAAGAAAAGTACCGTGTTTTTCGACCCGCGCACGTTTATGATCGTCAAAGAGCAGCATTTAGACGACGACGTGCTGGTGACGACCACTTACTCGGGTTACCGGCTGGTAGACAGCACTCCATTTCCATTCCACACTGTCACAACCAACGGCAACTCGCGCTACGACATTGTCGGACAGGCAGTGACTATTGAGAACAACCTTTCGGTCGCGGACAGCCTGTTTGCCAAGCCGAGCGGCGGTAAAAACTTTAGGTTCGTGACGCCTGGCGCAACAACCGCGACGGTGCCGTTCGATTTAGACGACGGGGAGATTGGGCTGGCAGTCAAGATCAACGGCACTTCTGAGCGGGTTTTCTTGGACAGCGGCGCGGGCGGGATTGCTCTGTCTCAAACAACGGCAACTGCGCTGGGTCTCAAAAGTGATGGGTTTTTAGAAGTCCGCGGCTACGGCGGATCGACCGATCAGCATCCGGTGCGGATTGACACATTAGAAGTACCGGGCGCGGTGCAGCTTTCGGGGATCACAGGGATTGCGATTGAGCTGCCGGACCAGCTTGACAGCTATTTTACGCAGCCTGTCGCCGGGTTTATCGGCTACGATCTGCTGTCGCATTTTGTGGTGCGAATTGACTACGGGCGCAAAAAGATGACGTTTATCCAGCCCGATACGTTCCGCCCCGCCCTTTCCGACGGCGCGATGCTCCCGCTGACACTCGACAGCAACCTGCCGACGGTTCAGGCAAGAATTGACGCGCTGCCTTCAAGCCAGTTTTTGATTGACACCGGCGACGCCGATGCCGCCGTGCGCCTGTTCGGGCCGTATGTCGCAAAGTACGCACTGGACCGCAAATACCCGCACGGCGTGGTCGCGGTTGGGGGCGGGATCGGCGGCGTGTCCCGTGCCCGGCGCACCCGGATCGGGCTGCTGACAGTCGCCGGGCAGACCTTCCGGAATATTCCTGCCGACTTCTCGCTCGATACCAAAGGGGGCGCATCACTGGTCAACGCCGGGTCGTTCGGGTCTCGCCTGCTGTCCCAGTTCGTGGTCACATTCGACTACCCGCACAGTCGCGTCTTTTTCGCGCCGGGGATGCCGCGCCCGGCGTTTACCTCCCGGACAACCGGAATTACGCTGATTGAAACCAAAGACAAATCGGGCCGGGCGCACCTCGCGGTCGCCGACATTCTGCCGGGCGCACCGGCCCTCAAAGCCGGCCTCAGCGATTTCGACGAAGTACTGTCCATTGACGGCAAGCTGGCCGGGCAGATCGGCCTCGCCGGAGCGCGGCGGCGTCTGTGGGTTTCCTCCGGTCCAGCCCCGGTACTGACTG
This sequence comes from Armatimonadota bacterium, assembly GCA_043786835.1. GTDB lineage: Bacteria > Armatimonadota > Armatimonadia > Armatimonadales > Capsulimonadaceae > JANXMY01. The sequence goes on from JAYVVR010000532.1 coordinate 6,085, forward strand.
TCCAGTCCGCCGTCGGCAGGCCCCGCACAGTGACCGCCGGGCTGTTCGACCCGCTGCACTGAAAATCCCGGTTAGTTCGTTTCAATAATTTCGACGTTGGCACGCGGGACGGTGACGACCTCACCATCGGCAAGCTTTGCTTCCAGAACACGCACCGAGGCCCCAGAGCCGATGATGGTAAGCTGCGGCGGCAGCGCGGTAACTGTCGCCAGTTTGCCGAAGTACGGCTCACGAATAATGCGGATCGGCGTCCCTATCGCAAGGCTGCCCTCGTCTTCTGCGCTGATCGCCGTTAGCCCCCCGGTCTGTGCGCCGAGCGGCACGATCACTTCCGGGCGAATAACGCCGGCCCGGATCTGGGTCGCACCATTGATGGACGCCGATTTGCCTTCCAGTGATTTCAACAGCTCAAACGTTCGGCGGGCCATCGCGATTGTGCCGAAGCCCTCGGTAATCACCAAAGTCAGCGTGATATCTTCGTGACCGGTAATCGCGACCCCGATGTCATAGCCCAAAAAATCGATTAAATCTTTGTCAATAATGCCGCCGACGACAATCCCGGTCACCCCCATGTCAGCGGCTTTTCGCAGGGCAGCGCCGGAGATGTTCGCCCCGCCGACAATAATTTTGCCCGCCAGCGACACCGTAATTTCCCCTTCGGTCAGGTCGCTTTCAGGTGATGCCGAGACCATTTGGATCTCCCCCACCCGTTCGCCGCCGATGCCGAAGATGCCCTGAATGAGTGCGCCTTCGGTTTGGACAACGACCCCTTCACCAGGCATGGTTTCGGCAATCATTCCCGACAGATAGGCAGTCAGGTTAATCGGCAGAGGAGCCTGACGCACACCGACGTTCCCGGAAACGCCGCTGATAGTCTCCACAACGCCGCTGACCGGCGATTTGGCTTCCGACTTGAACATGCCGAAGAACGCTTTTGTCGCACCGATGACCTGCCCTTTCTCTACCGTATCGCCTTCTTTGACACTTAAAACGGCCGGCATTTCGTCGGCGTCAATGCCGA
>JAYVVR010000533.1:0-2466 GCA_043786835.1 Armatimonadota bacterium
TACGAAGACGAGGCCGTACTGGCATTCCGGGACGTTTCCCCGCAGGCGCCGGTGCACGTCTTGGTGATCCCAAAGCGCCCAATCATCAATCTCCTGAACACGTCGTTTGATGACACGCTGCTTTTGGGTCAGCTTATGGCGGCGGCCGTTCATGTTGCCCGAATACTGGGCCTGAGCGAAACCGGCTTTCGCGTAGTTGTAAACAGCGGACCGGACGGCGGGCAGTCGGTAGACCATTTGCATTTGCATTTGCTGGGCGGGCGGGCGCTTTCGTGGCCTCCGGGGTAGGCGAAATACGGAGGAATACACAGAAGAATACCCCGCCATGAGCATCCTGCTCTTGTCGTTTTGCCCCGCCCCCGGTATAATTCCCTATCCAAAACCTAGACACAACCGAAACTTTTACGCGCCTAGACCCCCGGCAGTGGCTCTGGCTTTTAGGACTACTGCTCGGTACCGCGTTCCTTGCGCTCTGGTCGCTCGGCAGTCTGCCGCTGATAGACGTGGATGAGCCAGTCTACGGGCAGGTCGGCAGAGAAATGTACCACGCGGGGTTAGCCGGCTGGCTGTCGCCGCATTATGGCGGGCATCTCTGGTTTGACAAACCGCCTTTGTTCTACTGGCTGACCGCGCTTTCGATGCGCGGCTTCGGTGTCACTGAGTTTGCCGCCCGCCTGCCGTCGGCCCTGCTTTCGATCTGCCTTGTCGCCGCGACCTATGCGCTGGCCCGCTGCGCGTATCCTAACGCTCCAAAAGCCGCACTCTGGGCAGGGTTCGCGCTGGCGACAAGCGTGCAGTTCTTCGCCCTCGCCCGCGCCGCCGTCACTGACATGACGCTGGCCGTCTGTCTGACACTAGCCCTCTCCGGTCTTTACGCCTGGTCGCAAACAAATCAAGGCCGCTGGATGGCGCTGGCAGGCTTGATGACGGGTTTGGGAATGCTCGCCAAAGGCCCGGTCGCGCTGGTGCTGGTTGGTATCCAAACAATCGCCTATTTGCTGCTGACCCGTCAGGCGAAGCGCCTCCTGTCCCCTGCCCTGTGGCTAGGCTTTACGCTGTGTCTTGCCGTCGGCCTGCCCTGGTTCCTGCTGATGATCTACCTGCATGGCCAGCTTTTCATTCAGGGCTTTCTGGAAGCAAATAACGTCACGCGCTACCTGAAACCTGAGCATCAGGAAACCAGCCCATTCTGGTTCTTTCTGCCGGTCCTGCTCGGCGGCTTCTTTCCCTGGTCGCTGGCTCTGCCGAGTACGCTGATTTTGGCCTGGCGGCAGGGGAAAAGGGCATGGACGGACCGCAGCGCCGACAATCCAACACTCTTTTTCGGCTGTTGGATTGCGCTCGTTTTCATCTTTTTCTCGCTGTCCCAAAGCAAGCTCGTCACTTACATCTTTCCACTGTATCCTGCTGCCGCCGTGCTGGTCGGGGGCTGGACGGCGAAACGGCCTGAAACTTCGGCGCGTTTTCCCCCTCTATGGCTCTATGCCGCCACCAATCTTGCGCTCGGTATCACGCTCTGGAAGCTTAGTCCGAAGTATCAAGTCGCGCCGATAACACTCTGGTTTTGGCTGCTGACACTCGGCGGGGCGGCGCTGCTTGCACTCGTCTTAAAGCGCGGCAGCTGGATTGCGGCAGGAGTTGGGACGGGGCTATTTCTCTTGATCGCCTGGTGTTCGCCGACGTGGCAGACGCGCGGCGGGGACATTTCGGAGCGGCAGACAGCAATTTTGGCGTCGCTGACCACGCCGCCCGACGGGGTTGTTCATGCGCTTGGGTTAAAGCACCCAAGCCTGCGTTTCTACTGCCACTGGCCTGTCGTTTATACCGACGACCATCTGGCGGCGGCCCGAGACATCGCGATGCACCCGGGCGTCGTGTACGCGGTGCGTTCGAAGGTGCTGGACGAGCTGAAATCAAAATATGGGGTAACACAGTACGAAACGCTGGGACAGACGCGCCAGACCGTGCTGGTACGAGGGACACATTAAAGATGCACCAGCACTTCGAGTGCCGGTGCACAGATGATTATGACAAACCAAATCACAGAGACAAACCCTATAACTGAAACGACAGTGCGGCTGCCGGGGCTTTCGTTTGTGTTTCCGATGTACAACGAAATCGGGAACATTGAAACGTGCGTGGCCGAAGCGCTGCGGGTCGGACGCAAAATTACGGACAATTTAGAGATCGTGGTCGTAGACGATGCTTCGACTGACGGCTGCGGTGCTCTGGCAGATACGCTGGCGCGGACGCACCCGGAGCTGACAGTCATTCACCACGCGAAGAACCGGAAGCTTGGCGGGTCGCTGCGAACGGGTTTTGCGGCGGCGACTAAAGACTGGGTACTGTATATTGACAGCGATCTGCCGATCCAAATGGATGATGCACTGCTGGCAGTTCCGCTGACGCAGGACGCCGATATAGTCATTGGGAACCGGCAGGGACGGGCGGAGGGGCCGAAGCGGG
>JAYVVR010000534.1:0-7081 GCA_043786835.1 Armatimonadota bacterium
AAAGAGCCTTACAAATTAAATGGAAATATCACCAGAGAAAAAGCAGGAAGCACAAAGAAATTTAGTTGACACTGTAAAGTTTTTTGCAGTGTTTTGTCCCTTGCTCCTGGTTTGTTCAGCACCAATTTGGTTCAAGGCTCGTACTCAAATTCCTATCTATCACCGCGACTGTCGTTCAGCACTGACTGTGACCGCTCCTGTGCTTTCTTCATTGCCCTGCTATGATGAGACAGCCACAGCGCGACTGCAAAGCTACCATGGCCGTGGGGGAGTGCGAGACGACCAAGAAGTCTTGTTGACCTTCCCGGATGGGCGTACTACGTCGATGCAAGCTGATGGTGACTCAAACAAATGGTGGAATGAATCTGAGGTGGATGGTTCGTGCTTAGCAGAGATTTGGCACGGGGAAATTAGGTCTGTTTTCAGACCTGGTGTAAAAATACTCTCCAAGCAGAACCCAGAACTAAGTGGAGATACTGCATCATTTATGGTCTATATTGTCATGCCTGGTACGCTTACTTTGGGCTCCTGGTTTGGATTGTTTGTGTTGTGGCAGAGAGGTGATCTGTTCAAAAAAGAAAACAAACAAACATATGGCAATTCATTTTGACAAATTGCTCTTGGCAAATTACTAAACCCAGATGATTTTACTGGCATCTGCCCGCCTTCTCTTCTGAGCAGGCTTGTTCCTTGACAACCGAGTGCACTGCCACCTTTCGCGAGGCGGCAGAGCCCCAACCATAGTGAAACCCTACCCGGCGCGGTGGTCTCGTCCTACCACTACGGCCTGCGCTACGTGGTGGGCACGAGCCTGCCCTATGCCTCAGTGGTAGAAGAATATAGCGGCACAGCGACTTTGCCCTCGGCCCGGTATGATTACGGCGATGACCTGGTGCAGATGGACCGGGGCAGCGGGGTCTACTACTACATTTACGACGGGCTGGGAAGTGCCCGGCAGCTTGTGAATACGAGCGGGGCGGTGGCTGATGCCTATTCGTATGATGCCTTTGGCGAGATGGCGTTGCATACGGGCAGCACCCAAAACCCGTTCCTGTCCAATGCCCAGCAATTTGACGGGGCTTCCGGGGACTATTACCTACGAGCGCGGTATTATGACCAGGACAATGGGAGGTTCATCAGTCAAGACCCATTTAACGGAAAATCTGCAAATTCGGTTTCGCTGCAACGTTATCTATACGCAAGTAACGATCCCGTAGATCGCATTGATCCTAGCGGGCGTGAAGATTTGGTGCCATTGTCTATAGGAAGCGCAGAGGCGGTTGCCGTAGACAGATTAGAAACGGTTGCAGTTCAAGGCGCGAAAGTACTTGCAAAAGATGTCGCGGAAAGTGAAGTTGCCGTCGTTGAAGACCAAGTAGCTGCTGTAGAGGCTAATCCGGCGGGGCCGTCATTTTCTGTCGGGCCGAATGGGTCAATTACATTAGACCTCTTGCGTAAGTATCCTGCACTGGAAGTGCAGGGCTTTTAAGGTGCGATTGTCTGCCTTCGCAGACACAAGAGCTGGCCCTCTGATGTCCGCGCAGGCGGACAATCAATGCCAGAAGACCCGGATTTCCAATCCCGGAAACAATTACGCAAGAGGTCTAATGACTTTATAGTGCTTTGTCATTACAGTGCTCTGTCATTGAGGGTCGTGAGGACTACGGCGGCGAGACGATACTGAGCTCCGTGACTCCCAAAAACTGCTCCTTCCTCTCGCGACCGCCGTCCCCATCCCGGCCTCCCGGGCGGGTACTATGATATTCTTATCCTTCCTGTCGGCCTCGACGGCGGGGGAAATCCAAGGAGGCACCGATGACCACTCAACAAGTCCTGACCGAACAAGTCCTGACCGAACAAGCCCTGACTGCCGAACCGCTCGCCCTGCCGCGCAGTACGCCGGAGGCACAGGGCGTGCCCTCCGCCGCCGTGCTTGCCTTCGTGGACGACGCCGAGCGCCGAGCGCTGGGGCTGCACAGCCTGATGCTGCTGCGGCGCGGGAAGGTCGTCGCCGAAGGATGGTGGGACCCGTACCGCCCGACCGCCCCGCACGTGCTGTACTCGCTCTCCAAGAGTTTCGCAGCGACCGCCGCCGGACTCGCGGCAGCCGAGGGTTTCCTAACGCTCGATGACACCGTCCTATCCTTCTTTCCCGACGAAGCGCCCAGAGGTCCCGGCCCGCATCTCGCGGCCATGCGCGTGCGTCATCTGCTGTCCATGTCCACAGGGCACGACCAGGACACGACGGGCAGCCTGCGGGCCGCGATAGACGGCGACTGGGTCCGGGCTTTCTTAGCGCTCCCGGTAGAACACGCGCCTGGTACCCACTTCGTCTACAACAGCGGCGCGACCTACCTGGTCTCGGCAATCGTGCAGAAGGCGACCGGGCAGACCCTGCTGGATTTTCTAGGGCCGCGCCTGTTTGAGCCGCTTGGCATTGCCGCCCCGACCTGGGAAAGCAGCCCGCAGGGGATCAATGTCGGCGGCTGGGGCCTGAGCATCACGACTGAGAACATCGCCCGGTTCGGCCTCCTGTATCTGCAGAACGGGAAATGGAGCGGGACGCAGCTGCTCCCCGCCGCGTGGGTGGCCGCGGCGACATCGGCGCAGGTCTCCAACGGCGACGACCCAAACAGCGACTGGGCGCAGGGGTATGGCTTCCAGTTCTGGCGCTGCCGCCACGACGCCTACCGGGGCGATGGCGCGTTCGGCCAGTTCTGCATCGTCCTGCCGGCGCAGGAAGTTGTTGTCGCGATCACGGCAGGCTCGGGTGATATGGGCGGCATTCTCGGCCTTGTGTGGGAGCATCTGCTGCCCGCGATGGGGCCGGGCATCCTGCCGGCGGACCCGGCAGCGCAGGACACGCTCCGCAGGCGCCTCGCGGCACTGTCCCTGCCCATGCTCGAAGGCGAGGCTGAGTCCCCGAATGCCGCGTCCGTCTCAGGCCGGACCTACACCTTCGAGACAAACGCCGACGACGAGTACCGGATCGAGACCGCCCGATGGGATTTCGGCCAGGACGGAGCGATCGCGACCATTCAGGCCGCCGGAGGCATCCACCGGATCGAGTCGGGCGCGTCGGCATGGCGGCACGGGACGACGACCTTCGGCGCAGGGACGGTGCGGCCGGTCGGAGCGCAGGGTGCCTGGGCCGACGAAGATACCTACGTCCTGACAGCCTATTTCTCCGAGACGCCCCATGCCGTCACGCTTACCGCCCACTTCACCGATGGCGGGGTGCTGCTGGACATCCGGCAGAACGTCTCCTTCGGTCCCACCGTGGCCGTGCCGCTGACTGGCCGCGCTCTGTAATGACCGGCCGCGTTCTCTTACGGCAGGGGGCAGTCTCTCCCTCTCTCAGGGCGTCTGTCCCTCTCCGAAAGGAAAGAGAAGCTTAGGGTGGGGGTGAACGAGGGTAACAGGGGCAGCTCTCACCCCGGGGACAGGAGAGCTGCCAGTATCTATGGCAATACGTTCTCGAAGAACGACGAGATGCACGAGATTTTCCTGCTGTTGTTTCTGCATCAGCATAACAGACGCATCCAAATCATCTTAAACAACTAAATGAGTACCATTACCAAAACTATGAAACAAACAAAGCTATGAAACTTCTGATACGCTCCGTGAAGCATTTACGGGAAAAGATACCTTTACATGAGGGAATGCCTTTGCCTGAGCCTAAGAGCCTGTGCGAGAATGACCACTTCTGGATCGAAGCTGCGCCGGGCTTGGCCGCATCAAATATCTTGTTAACGCGGAGGCTTATGAGGGACAGAAAACGGGCGGCTGGACGTTTTAGCGACCTCTTTGTTCGCAGGCCTTGCGCGGATTTGGGTCCGAAGGCTGTCACCGGGCGTGAAGGCTATCCGAGCCGCCTCCGTTTCTTCTGCTGTGCTGTTTTTGTCTTCGGCCATGCGGTTCTTGCCGCTTCCGCCGGCTGCGCCCTGCGCGCGGATGATGCCGTGCTCAGACAGTCAGCCCTGACGCGCAGCCTGCTCGAAACCGGCCGGGCCGCCGAACTTCGCCTGACACCTTCCTCGCCGCAGGTGACAGTGAATCGAAGCCAGGACCCCGGAAAGCCCGGCTTCCAGGTCACCATTCAGCCGGGCGAGGATGCCTATCCCAGCGTCAGCCTCAAACCCACAGGAGCCGCCTGGAACCTGTCCCGCTTCGGCCATGTGGAGGCACAAGTGGTGAATACTGGGGCCAAGCCCCTCACGGTGGCACTGCGTGTGGACAATGCCGGCAGCTGGCAAGACAATCCCTGGGATACGGAAAGCGTCGACATCGCGCCGGGGCAGTCCGGCACCGTCACCCTTCTCTTCGGCTATGCCTACGGGCACAAGCCCGGCTTCCCGCTGAAGCCCGCCGCCATCGTGAACCTGATGGTGTTCACGAGCAAATCGGGTGACGTGCAGTCATTCCGCATCGAGACGCTGCAGGCGGGCGGACCCGCAGGGGAGACACCGCCCATCGATCCCGCCTTGGTTCGCGTCAAGCCGCCGCATGGGTCGTTGCTGGACACTGGCGCGAAAACTGCTTCCCAGAATGCACAGGCGCTTTTGTCCCGCGCGGCGGGGCGGCAATCACTGCGGGCAGTCTTCCCGCCTGCCGCGGGCGAGCAGTCCGTGTCCCTGCAGCCCGTCACCGGACAATGGGACCTGCGTGACTATTCGGCAGTCCGTGTCACGGTCCGCAACGAGGGACTTAGCCCAGTCCTGCCGCGCGTCCGGCTGGAAAGCGGCGGCGGCGTTTCCGACTGGATCCCGGCACCTGTCCCCCTCAAGCCGGGAGCCTTCGCGCAAATAGACATCCCGTTCGCCAGTCTCCTGCCGGCAGACCTGGCCCGGCCTGAGACGGAGAGCCACATCACCAGCGATGCTATCGGCGGCGTCACTCTTGCGCTCGACGGGGCCGCAAGTGAACGGAATCTGCGGATGGAATCCGTGCAGGCCATTCTGCGTGCTGCGGTGCTGCCCCCCTGGCTTGGGAAGCGCCCGCCGGTGGCTGGGGACTGGGTCAAGACACTGGACGACGAATTCAACGGTCCAACGCTGGACGCCTCGGTCTGGAGCCTGTATGGGGATAACTACTGGGACAAGCAGACGCATTGGAGCAAGTCGGACGTTCTGCTGGGCGGCGGCATGGTGCGGCTGCACTACGAGAAGAAACACGGCTTCAACAACGACGATCCTGCCCAGAAGCCGAGCGAATATGCGGCCGGTTACCTGCACACCTATGGCAAATGGGTCCAGCGCTATGGCTACTTCGAGGCACGTATGAAGCTGCCGACCGCGCCCGGCCTTTGGCCCGCCTTCTGGATGATGCCCGACCGCGGAACCGCATCAGGACTGGAGCAGGGGAAACGCCAGGATACCGGCAACGGTGCCATGGAGTTCGACATCATGGAGCACCTGACCCGATGGGGTTCTCACCGCTACAACATCGCGATGCACTACGACGGCTACGGTAAGGACCACAAGCAGGTGGGCTTGGATAAGATCTATGTGCAGCCTGACCAGGACGGTTTCATCACCTGCGGCCTGCTGTGGACGCCGGGATCCGCCGTTTACTATTGCAACGGTCTGGAGGTACTGCGGTGGAAGAACCCGCGTATCTCTGCTGTCCCATCGATATTGATGTTCACCCTGCCGATGGGGGGATGGGACAACAATGCGGTGGAAGATGCGCGTCTTCCCGCCGATTTCGTGATCGACTACGTGCGCGTCTGGCAGCGGCGTGATCTGGCTTCCGCTCTGGATGGAAAGGAATGACCTGATCCGACTTACGTCCGCGCTCTCCAGCGGAGGTAGCGGCTGGGGCGATCTACCGTAGTTCTTCAGTTTGGAGCACCCGTCTTAGCGGCCCGGAGGCCCCGTGATTTATCTCTGGGGAGGAAGTGCCGCCTTGACTTTCCGAAGTCAAGATTATTCTCTATACTGAAGGTTTCATGTTGCGTAAAGTCTCTCATTACAATATAATAACCCTAGTAGGACTTTCGCTTGTGCTTGCTTCGACAGTATTTATAAATACTGCTTAGTATCAACCAATGCTCGCTCGGCTTAGAGTGCAAGCGAAAGTCCTACCTAGAATGAAACAGGTCATCGTCATCAAGCTGGAGCCGTCTCAGGAACAGTACAAGGCGTTGCTTGCCACCATTGAGGCGTTCAATCGCGGCTGTCAGTACGCCGCCGACGTTGCCTATGAAAAGAGGCTTGCCAACAAGATTGCGCTGCAACCGTTCGTCTACGGAACCCTGCGCTCCGAGTTCGGACTGTCCTCTCAGATGGCGATACGGACCATCGCGAAGGCCGTAGAGGCCTACAAGCGCGACAGGCGAATATACGTCAAGTTCGACGTTCACGGGGCGATGGTCTATGACCCGCGCAATACAAGCAGAACTTGTCTTGCCTGCGGTCATTGCGCCAAAGAAAACCGTCGTAGCCAAAGCGAGTTCCATTGCAAAGAATGTGGGTTCCAGGCCAATGCGGAGCTCGTAGGTTCGATGAACATACGGCGCAAAGGACTGGAAGCACGGGCGTCTGTCATTCCGCCTATGGTCTCAGCCAACGCCTGCGCTTAATGCGTAGGCGAACGTGCTAGGGACAAGCCCCGCCCTTTGGGGCTGGGGTCTATGACTGTCCGACAAGGGTCTGTTACCGAGCAGCTTTAGTGAGCGTCATGAGATACACGTCGTTCTCCCGCAGCGGCAGGCGCATCTGGAAGGGGAGTTCGGGCGTGACGGCAATGGTGCGCGTCAGGTACAGCACCCCGCCGTTCTTCCGCTTGATGAGCGCGACCTGCGGGCGGGTGAGCTGACTCGGCGAGCCGAGGTCCATATAGGTGGCGTAAGGGTCGTTCGAGCGGTAGCCGACCAAGGTGCAGCGGACGGTGTAGCGCCCGGTGGGAAGGTGTGCGACGCGGAGCGTGACCTCTCCCTTGGAACGGGCAGGATGATCCTCCTTGTAGAACGCCTGGTCATTCTCGGTCCCCGGCTGGGTGATGGTGAAGTCCCAGAGGAGGGCCTGAACGCCGCCGCGCCCATCGCGGGTGACGAAGGAGCTGGGATCGCGGTTCACCA
>JAYVVR010000535.1:0-2459 GCA_043786835.1 Armatimonadota bacterium
GGCACGACCGAACTTGACGCCGCACTTTGTGACCAATCGAACCTGGTGATAGCTCACGGCAGTGACGCCACTTTGGAGGCTCTGCGGGCGCTTTGCCCGCCGCGAGCGCCGTTTGTCGGCTACGGGCATCGGGTTTCTTTTGGTTTGGTGCTGCCGGACGCTGACAGGGAAGAAGCGGCGTTGTGCTTCGCGAAAGACATTTTGCTGTATGATCAAGGCGGCTGTTTATCGCCGCAGACACTGCATGTGATTGGCACTTTCGGCGATGCCAAACGGTTTTCGGCAATTCTCGCAGACGCGCTGGCTGCCGCCTGTGCCAAATATCCCCTGCCGATCCGGGCGGCGTCAGCAGCCGGCGCGGTGCTTGAAGCGCGGGCGCTGGCCTTGATGGAAGAAAATACGCAAGTATGGTCAGACGCCAAGCAGCGCTGGACGGTGATTGCCCGGCCCCAAAGTACTTGGCGCGGGTCGCCGACCTACGGCGTCGTTTCGGTTCAGCCACTGCTCTCGCTGCAAGACCTGCCCGAAGCAGTCGCAGGTGTTGCAGGCCGGTTACAGGGCTGCGCGGTCGCCGGCGATTCCGCGGGGTATTTGCCGGGTGTCTCGTACCTCTGCAAACCCGGCATGATGCAAGCTCCGCCGCTGAATTGGCGTCAGGATGGCCGTGATGTCCTGCGGGTTTTGCTGCCAGCCAAGCATCAAGGCTCCCCAAGGCCCCAATGATTGGGGGAGCCAGAGAAGAGTTTGTAGGAGGCGCTGCCTGCCGCACCCTCCCCGTATAATCTTCGCTCCCCGTATAATCTTCACTCCCCGTATAATCTTCACTCCCCATTATTGGGGGCTGGGGGGAGTGCGGCATTCAGTTCGCCGACCGAAGCACGATAACCTGCGTCTCTTCAGGCAGACCACCCGCGCAGACAGTGAGTATCGGCGAGTCGCGGCGCACGATCTGAAACGGCTCGAAGAGTGCCAGAAAGTCCTCGACAGGCTGGAGCGGGAGATTACTTTTGCCGTTTTGATAGTGCATTGGGATCACGATTTTCGGCTGGATCAAGTCAATTAAAGCTTTCATGTCCGGCAGCGCGACTGTCGGCGGGCCGCCGGCGACGGCAAGAAAGAGGTCTATACCGACGAGTGGTGCAGCTTCGTCCGCGGTCAAACCGTGACCGAGGTCACCGGAGTGGCAGATCGTCAGACCGTCTACTTCGAGGTACAGCATCGAGACGGGCGTTGTGCGCTCTGGCGACTCCCAGACTTGAACGGCCTGGAACTTGATTCCATGCGCGTCTGCCCCATTCGCATTACCCGCAAAATCGAGACCGTTCAAGCGAACCGGGCTTCCCGAAGCCGCCTCCCAGTGACTGTGATACTTTGGGTTCAGGTGGCTCACGACGACAACATCAGCAGGCACATCGATCGGCGCATAAGCGCCGGCGTCGGGCGCACGATACGGGTCCAGCAGGATTTGGAGACCGTTTGACGCCGTGAGAAGGAACGCGGCATGGCCTAGCCAGGTAATTTTCATGGGTTTCTTATTCACTGCGTCGTAGAATTTCCTGCATTTCCTGGTATAATTTGCCGACAATCGAATGATAACCGAACTTGTCCGAATGTTTTCGATAGCGGGAGTATGCAGCCTTTGAACGCAGCACAGTTAGTGGTTAGTCGGCACCAGGAGCCGCAGGGAATGGTGGTCGAAGCCGCCGGCGAAGTAGATTTGACCACCGCCCCGCAGCTCCGCGAAGAAATTCTTGCGGCGGTCGGCGACACCGGCAAGCCGGGGGTCATCGTAGACCTCAGCAAAGTGGACTTTATTGACAGCGCCGGCCTTGCCTTGTTAGTAGAGGCCCGCAAGCGACTTTCTCCCGATGGCCGGACTCTCAGCATCCTTCTTGCGCCGGGCCGTCAGCCCGAGCGTGTCCTAAAACTCGGGCGATTCGATACGATTATGACTCTCGCCCATGCACTTTCCGAACTCTCGTTACCAAATTAACTTATGGCAAAAACTCCTAAAGTCACCGGCACTCCCGCCGGAACCAACGGCACCAGTGCCATGAATAACTCGGCGCTGCCTAACGGCACCGGTATTATCGGCTATGTAGACCCGATTGTCGGGCGGGTCGCACACCGGGATGTTCTGGGCTATCTCGGCTTTCCGCTCATCCGCAAAGGGGAGACCGTGACACCCGAGATTTTCTCCCGCGCCCACAGTTTATCGCGGTTGTTCGAGCTGCAAGCAGCCACCGAAGAAGAGTAAGACCCATATGAACGGCTATCCTGAACGCGAGTATCAATCCAATGGCGCAGCGGCAATCGCGCTGCTTCTTGGCCTCGCCGCGGGAACAGTCGCACTGCTGCTGGCGACTCCCCAGGGCAGGAAGTTCTGGGAGCAGGTTGCCGGGCGCACCGAGGACTGGAAAGCCTCAGCAGCCTCAGCACTTGCAGAAAGCCGCGAAAAA
>JAYVVR010000536.1:0-2459 GCA_043786835.1 Armatimonadota bacterium
ATCACCTGTGAAGCGCCGAAGACGACGCCGACGCGCTACGTTGCCGACCTGGGGGCGCTGGGGCCGACGACGCTGGCCGTCCACTGCGTCCACCAAACGCAAGCCGACATCTCGCTTCTGGCAGCGTCAGGCGCCGCCGTCATCCACTGCCCCAAGAGCAACGCCAAACTGGGCGCGGGCGTTGCCCCTTTGGCAGCGTGGCTACGGACGCCCGGCCTACACCTCGGACTGGGTACGGATAGCGCCGTCTCCAACAACGCTCTAGATCTGTTCGAGGAGATGCGCTTCGCCCTGCTGCTACAGCGGGCCGTGCGGCAGGAGGTGGAGGTCGTGACCGCCCGCGATGTCGTCCGCATGGCGACATTAGGCGGTGCCGAGGCGCTGGGCCTGGCGCATCAGACCGGTTCCCTGACGCCCGGCAAGCGGGCCGACATGATCGCCGTTCGCCTGGACCGCCCCCACGCCGTCCCTGCAACCGATCCATACGCTGCCCTCGTCTACACTGCCCGCGCCGACGATGTCCTCTGCACCCTCTGTGACGGCGAAGTCCTCTACGATAGCGGCGCCTGGCCGACGCTAGATGCGGTAGCGATCATAGATGGCGCGCGGGCGGCGCGGGCCAAACTTCTCTGATTACTACAAGCCAAAGAAATGGCCCCACCTTCTTTGTGAGAAGGCGGGGCCGTTCCATTTGCTTGTCCTCCTACTCAGCGGATCGCGCCTTGCGGCGGCGCGCACCCCATGTTATTCTGCCTGGACCCAGGCAAAGAAGCACACCGAAAGAAACCATTGGAGAAACACCGAACCCTCACATTCTCTAATCGGGACTTCGATGCCTGCCTGGAAGCCATCGAATCCGATGAAGAACCGAATGACGTGCTGAAGCGAACGGCGGAGCAGTATCAGCAGCGGCTTGGTGGGTGAAAGGAGCGTCCCGGCGCTAAACCGCCGGGCGAGGCTTATGCAAAAGGTTTTTTGATTAGGAGCGCTGCCCAGAAATCAGGGCAGGGGACTTAATGCCCGGCGTCGAACCTAAGCCGCGTATGGCGACGAAAACACGAGCACCACGCGGGGACAGCGAGAAGACGGAGAAGTCCGGCGGGCGGGCAGGGGAGGGGGCGACTGGGCCGGTCACCTTTCTGGTCGGTCTTCTCATCGCCGCCTACCTCTTTTTCACCAACCCCGATGACAAGTCCCCCGAGGCCTACTGGTTCATCAACACGGGCCTGTGCCTCTGGCTGCCCCTGGTCGTCATCCTGCTGGTGCTGAAGTCCGAGCCGAGCCAGTTCGGCCTGACGCGCGGCGACCGGCGGCTCGGCCTGAAGTGGACGGGGATCGCCTGGGGCGTCATGGTGCTCCTCCTCGCCGTGGCCGTCAGCATCCCCTCGTTCCACGCGCAGTTCCAGCAGCAGTACCTGTATGGCCGCCTCAGCCGCTACTTGTCCGGCGTCGGGCCGGTCTTCTTCAACCAGCACGTCAATTTAAAAGCACTGCTGTATTATGAGCTGGCGATGGGCTTCTACATGTTTTGCTGGGAGTTCTTCTTTCGAGGATTCCTACTGTTTGGCCTGCAAAAGAGCCGGCTGGGTGCCTGGGGTGCGGTCATCGTTCAGGCCCTGCTGTTCGCTCTGCTGCACTGGTCCTACGTCCCCAATGCCTCCAAGCCGCCCGTCGAAGTCCTGAGCGCCCTGCCGGGGGGCCTGATCCTCGGCGTCCTCGCCCTCCGCACCCGTTCTTTCGTATACGGCTTCCTCGCGCATTGGGCGATCTCGCTGACACTTGACCTCATCCTGCTTGCCCCGTTTATTTTCCGACATTTTGGGTAAATACTCCTAGACCACGCCTTTTGTGCATTTTCCAGGAGAAGAACCATTTATGGAGACTATGCGGATAGAAACCAGTCTGCGCCACTTGGACGGCATCCCCGTTTTGGATGTCGTTGGCGAGATAGATATTTACACCACGCCGCAGTTCAAAGAGGCTGTCAGCGCGGCCATTGATGAGAACAACCCCGCTATCATTATCAATATGACCCAGGTAACGTATATGGACAGCAGCGGCTTCGGTACTTTGCTTTCCGCCACCAAGCGCCTGCGCCCTCTTGACGGCGCGCTGTACTTGACCGGCTGCAATGAATCCATTCAGCGAATGCTCCAGATCACCCGCCTCAATACGATCTTCGGCGTCTATGCGACTGAAGAGGAAGCCCTCGTTGCTGTAAAGGCCCCCCCGTCAGACGCGACGGCGACGGCGGTCTAGCATGAGCGTCAGCGCGGCGGCTGTCATGGCCGCCGTTCCCCCCAACGCCAAGCACAGCGCGTAGAGGCCGACCCGGAACGCCGTCGGCTCGTAGCGCATTTCCAGTGGGTTGTTAGTCGGACTCGTTTTCAATTGCTCCGGCGTCAGCGTAACGGTGCGGAAGATGTCAGGCCCTTTTGTTAGGGTCGCTGTTTGACCGC
>JAYVVR010000537.1:0-2456 GCA_043786835.1 Armatimonadota bacterium
TGACCCGTCGAACCTGCCTCTCGTGCTGGCGTCGTCAGCGCCGGTCGCGGTGAAGCCGCAGCCGCGTGTACTAGCTGGCGAGCAGGTGTTCTTTGACACGTTCCGCAATGAGCAGCCCTTAGTGGAGCAGCCGCTGCCCGCCCCGGTGCCCGGCACAAACTACGGAGATTCGCAAAGCTACGCGTCGTTTGCAAATGACAAATGGACGATCCGCGACTATGGCGGAGACCTACTCGACTCGAAGACCTTCTTTATGGGCAGCCACTTCATGGACACGCTATACGACGGCGGGACGCCGCGCACCAGCTCTCCGATCCATAACAACAACGCGTCTCTCGTGATGATGCCGAACACGACCGCTGACATCTCCGGCGGGAAAGTCCTGCACGTCACGTTTGAAGTGGATGCCCACATGGATGGCCGCCGCTGGTGCGACCTTTTTGTCGGTGCGGCCGGCGACACGCTGGCTGACCCCGGAAAATTCTCGGACTTTTCAGGCCGGAAGCCGACACTGAGCGGCAAGCTGTTCCGCTGGGAGATTGCGAACAACGCCCACTCGCTGAGCGTCTTCCCCGGCGTTCAGCCTGATGCCAAGTCCGACGCCGTTTATCTGACAAACCAGGCAAACGGGGTCGGCCCGGACTCTTTCGGCATCTGCGCCCGCTCAGGACCGTGGTGCAAAATCCCATGGAACGGCACGAACGGCGATTTAGACAAGCGCCACAAGTTCGACTTGTACCTTTCCAGCAACCGCGCTGTCGTCATGGAGCAGGGCGTCGTCGTCAAAGACGCGTCGTTCCCGGCCGGTGTAACGCTGCCGTTCGAGAAGTGCCAGGTCTATTTCGTGCATCAGCTTTATCACACAGGCAACGACCGGCCCGAGCTGATCAACTACGACCCCGAGGGCTGCTATTGGTACAATAACCGGCCTTTCAGCGATGAAAGGCACTGGGATAACCTTGGGGAGAGTGTCCTGGATGCGTTCCCGGCGATGCCTGCTCCCTAAGTGATAAGACTGCAGTATACAGAAGGCCGGCGAAGAATCGCCGGCCTTTGTTTTTTTGCCGTGTATTTTACGCGGGCAAGCGAACGGGCGCAAATCTGTGGTATTATGAATCAGCACCCTGAAGGCAATGCTGTTGAAAGAACTTCAAGCGGTAATGGAGGAGCTTTGCATGAGAGTCTCAGTCATAACCCCGGCGTACAATGCACAAAAGTATCTAGCGCAGACGCTTGACAGCGTTTTCGCGCAGACGCTTCCAGACTGGGAGCTGATTATCGTTAATGATGGCTCAAGCGACAGCACAAGCTCTATCGCGGAGTCCTATGCGGCGCGTGACCCGCGCTTTCAGGTGCTGCGGCAGCAAAATAGAGGCGCGGAAAACGCCCGCAACAGCGGCTTTGCGCTCTGCTCACCCGAAAGCCGCTTTCTGCTGTTTCTTGACTCCGATGACTGCCTTGTCCCGAATGCCCTGGAGACGCTGACAAAGTATCTGGAAGAGCGCCCTGAAGTCGGGATGGTCTACTGCTCGCTTGAAATCATTGACGGCTCTGGCAGACCGGTCGGCGAGGCCGGCCGGTGCCGGGAAAGCATGCGCTTTGTTCCTTCCCCGTTCGGACTGCGGCGCCTGCCTGACAGCGAGCCAGAGACGCCAATGGAGGCGCTTGCCTCTTACTTTCAGGCGATTCCCTCGTGCTGTCTCTTCCGGCGCTCCATCTTCGAGAAGACAGCAGGCTGGGATGAGCTGTTTCGCGTGTCCGCACGATCCGACAACGATATGGGGCTGAAGTGCGTCCTCCTTGCTCCGGTGCATTTCCTGCCGGTGCCGCTCACGCAGTACCGGCGGCACGGCGAGAATATCTCCCTCCATTCGACCGCCCGTGATGCTGGCAGCCTTGAGCGCAAGTGGCGGACGGACCCAAGCTTGACCCCGGAACAGGCCGCGCGGGTCCGCCGCGCTTTGAACTTTGATCATTTTGTAACCTCCTATTTGCAGTTCCGGGGCGCACGGGAGATGGCTGTTTCCCGGCAGTACGCGAAGGCGATGCGGCTCTGCCTGCAAGGCACGAAAAAGATGGCGCGTTTTCTGATATTGCAGATGGGACGCAGATAGATTGGGACGCAGATAGATGCCGCCTTCTTTGCTCGGAATTCATATCGCGAACGGCTTCTCCTCCGAGGCCAGTGTCTTTGCGGGTCTCCTTGCTCACACGAATAAGGCGCTTCTCAAGCCGTCTGTACTGCATCATCAGTGGGACGAAGACCGGAAAAGCGCACCGCGGTTTGAGAGCGTCAGCGGTGTTTCGGTAGACACGCTGGATTTTGGGTGGCGCTCCATGACGCTGAGCCGATCCCTCCCCGCAAAGGTGCGTGCGCGAATACGGTTTTATGCTTCTCTGCCGAAGGCGCTGATGCTGGCGCGCCGGATCAACCCGGACGTGATCTACTCCTGCCA
>JAYVVR010000538.1:0-2456 GCA_043786835.1 Armatimonadota bacterium
CGGTGGGTACGCAGCCCCACCGGCAAATGTCCCGCCCGGCCCGAGTATGGCGAACAATCCTGGCGGCCCGGCCCAGCCCGTCAAGCAGGGCATGAGCAATGGCAAGAAAGCCGTGATTGTCCTGGCAGGCGCGGCGCTGTTGTATTACCTGTATAAAAAGCATCAAGCGTCGCAGCAGCAGGCGCAGGCTGGGGCAGCGGGCAAAACGCCGCAACTTTATCGATCGGCAAACGGCGGCGTCTACTACCGTGACCCGCAGAACCCGCAGAAAGTGACGTGGCTGACAGTACCGAGCCAGCCGGTTTCGGTGCCGGCGGACCAAGTCCAGCAATATGCGCCCGACTACCAGAAGTACTCAGGCCAGGCTGCCCCGGCCCCGCCGGCAGGCCAGCCGCAGCAGTCTTTCGACCAATATGACCCGAGCCTTGCCGGACACTAAACCCGGCAGAAATGGAGAAACACCAATGGCACTGAACTTTTTGCTGGACCAAGTCCGCAATGCAATTACAGACCACGCCGGACAGCAGCAGCAAGGTGGCGGCTTTGACCCGAACGGTCTGCTCAGTCAAGTCGAAGGCTTGTTTGGGCAGCACGCAGATGCAACCGGCCAGAGCATTCTGCCGGCGTCCCAAGACCAGTACGGGGATGCCGGGAACCAGTCGAATATCCTGCTGGCGTCTCAGGACCCCTACGGCGATCCTGGCCAGAACATTCTGCCTGCGTCACAGGACCCGTATGGCGATCCTGGACGGCGTTAAAATCAAAACCAAAAAAGCCCTAACGCATTGCGTTGGGGCTTTTTTGGTCGGAGGTCTCCGTTATTGGCAAACTCGCTCATACTCACGACGAACCGGCTGGTTTTGCGCGAGTTTACCCCAGACGACTGGCAGGCAACATTGGCCTACCAATCCCACTCGCTTTACCTGCGCTTTTATCCATGGACTCAGCGTTCCGAAGCAGATGTCCAAGCCTTTATTGGCCTGTTTTTGAACCAACAGCAGGAGCAGCCGCGCCGAAATTTCCAACTGGCTCTGGCACAAAAATCTGACGGGCGGCTTATCGGCAGCGGCGGTGTTCGTGTTCACAATGCAGAAGAACGACAAGCCAACATTGGCTATGAACTTAATCCGCTTTTTTGGGGGAATGGCTTCGCAACCGAGGCTGTCCGCGAGCTGCTTCGCTTCGGCTTTCAGACGCTGGGGATGCACCGCATTTGCGGGGAATGCGTTGACGAAAATGCAGCCTCAGTGCGGGTCATGGAAGAAAGTGGAATGCGGCGGGAAGCGCATTTTCGGGAAAGCACTTGGTTCAAGAACCGATGGTGGAATTCGCTGACTTATGCGATTTTGGAAGAAGAATGGCGTTCACTCCCTGTGGTCCTCCCTTGACACCCCCGTGCTAACCGGCTATAGTGGAACTATGCTTCGCCACCTTCTTTTCACCCTCAGTTTCCTGCTCTGCTTTACGTCCTGCATCCAAGCCGCGCCGCCCAAGCGCATTGTTTCTCTCTCGCCGGGAACAACCGAAATGCTGTTTGCGCTCGGCCTCGGCAAATCAGTTGTCGGCGACACGGTTTATTGTGATTATCCGGCGGCTGCCAAAATAATTGCCAAAATCGGTGATGTCAACACAAGCTACGAAAAAGTGCTGGCCCTGCGGCCTGATTTGATTGTTGCGGACGGCACCGCGAACGCCCGCGCGGTTGCCCGGCTGACGGCCCTGCATCTGCCGGTGCTGACTGTCTCACCGACCTCGTTTGCGGCAGTCGAAACAAGCCTGCGGCAGATTGGAGTGCGAACCGGCACATCAGCGCAAGCCAGCACAGTTGTCGGGCAGATGGAGCATAAAGCACGGTGGGCGGCGAAGCTTGCCGCAGCGGACAAACGCCCGCACCCGCGTGTGCTGGTTGTCATTCAAGTGAGTCCCCTTTGGACGGCGGGACGTGGCTCGTTTATGGACGATCTCGTCACCCGCGCGGGCGGCATCAATATCGGCAGAGCCGTGCCGGGCTACGGGCCGTTCTCGAAAGAGCAGGTGCTGGCGAGCGCCCCCACAGTGATTTTAGGCGACTCCACCATCAGCGCGGCGTTTCGGGCCGACCCGCTGCTGCGTCGTCTGCCGACGGTGACATTGGGGCATATCTACACCCTGCCGCCGGATTTGACCTCCCGCCCCGGCCCACGTCTCGCCGATGGGCTGGTTTTGGTCGCGCAGGCGCTGCATGGACGGTAGGATGCCGGCGGCTTCTCAAAATTCCGGCTCCCCTCTCCCATTCCGGCGGGGGAGGGGCTGGGGGTGGGGGCTTCTTCTCGCCCTTCTCCTCTCTCTCCTGCTGTCTGCCGGCTTCGGTCAGGTGCATCTCTCGTCCGGTGAAGTGTGGGCTGCGCTCCGGCACGGGCCGAATGGGGCTGCTGAGGCTGATATTATCGTCTGGACCCTGCGTGGGCCGCGCATTC
>JAYVVR010000539.1:0-2455 GCA_043786835.1 Armatimonadota bacterium
GTCGTCGGCAGCGGCGCGTTGGCAACGTTGACGGCGATTGGCCCGCCGGCAGTATGCGCCGGGCGGGACGCCAGCAGGCCGATGCCCGCCAGAAGTGTCAGCGTGCCGAGGCCTGCGAAGAGGCGCGGAGTGAGTGTTTTAGGCGTGTTCATTTGAGTATCCTTTTGAGAAACTGCTTCGACAGTGCTGAAGAGTCCCCCAGCTTCATTATTGAGGGCTGGGGGAACTCCCCTTCTTACAGATCTACCAGGTAACCCGAGAAGGAAACGTTAATGTCCGGAAGGCTGTGGCTGCTGGGGAATACGATGACACTGACAACCGTGCCGGGGTCGCCATACAAACGCACGGATTGTGATGCAGCGGAATAAGGGGCGGCATCCGGCACCTCGTTGAAGTAAGTTGCGACCTGGCTGCCGTTCTGCACGGTGTCCACCTCGATGTCGTAGCCGTTGGCGTCGTGATCCTGATTGGCACTGGCTGAGAGATGTTCGATGACCAGCCGCTTGTTGGCAGGGACGGTGTATAAGCTGCCTATCAGTATTGTTCCTAAAGATTCGCTGACCAGATTAAGTGTATTGCCGACGGCATGGCGGGCGGGGTTATCGGTGTCCCGGTTAAGGACAGCGAGTGGCGTATTGGCAACGGAGACGGCAACCGGTCCGCCGGCGGTGTGCGCGGGGCGCGACGCAAAAAGGCCGATGCCGGCCAGAAGCGTGAGTGTGCCGACGCCTGCAAAGAGGCGCGGGGCGGTAAGAAGAGAAAGACGAAGCGGTGTCATGACGAATGTCCTTTAGAGTAATGGTCCTGTGCGCGTGATTGAGTGTGCAAGGCGTCAGGCTTTCAGCGCTTTGCGGCGGCGGGCGACGACGACTGCGCCGGTCAGTGACAGCAGCACGGCGAGTGAAACCAGTGTGGACGGTTCTGGGACGGGAGCAGTCGTGTTGGAAACGCTGACATCGTCGAGGCGGAACTCGGACGTGTCGTTGCGGAACCCGAATTGCAGTGGGGTCGAAGTGCTGGTGGCGACGGTCGAGAACGAGAACTTGGTGTAATCGTCGGCAGAGTCAGTATGGCTGTCGGTGGGCGCAAGGTTGCTTTGAGTGAACACGGTCTGCCCGTTGAACGACGTGATAAAGTCGTTGACCGTCGGGGAGGCGGGAGTATCCACTGCCAGCCAGTAGGTGAGAGTATAGGTCTGGCCCACGGTCGTCGCAAGTGTCTGGGACAGGAACCCATCGGAGCCGCTCGGCCCGAGCCAGGCGGCAAAATCGCCCGAATGGGGATTGCCAAAGACAAACGTGTTCGGGTTGGCGGACGTGAAATCGGCGTTCCCGGAGAGTATCCAGCCGGTGAAGTGGCCGTCCGCGCTCGTGCTGTCTTCAAAGCCGCCGTTGGTGACGATCTGAGCGTGGACGGGTGCAGCGAAGGCAAGAGCGCCTGCTGCAAGAAGCGCGAGAGAAGCGGTGCGGCAAAGTGAGTGTGTCAGTTTCATGGGAGTTGTCCTTTCGAGAGAGACAGGAGACCTCACCCGGTCGCTCCGCGCCCACCCTCTCCGTGAGAAAGGAGAGGGTCGGAACGGAATTCCGGGGTGGGGCGCGTTTACGACGGCCCGCCGGGCGTGGCGATGTCTACAAAGTGGCCGGCGAAGGTGACGCTGATATAGGTGCTGTCGCCATACTCAGTGCGGTCCACCTGGAGGAAAATCTTATCTCCGGCGTCGGCATAAAGCTGAACATGGGACACGCCGACGGAAAAGGGAGACCCGTCGGGCACCTGATTGAAATAGCTTTGACCTTTGTTGTAGTCGAGACCACCGGAAACCGCATAATGGATGCTGTAATGGCTCCCATCATTTCGTCTGGACGTAGACGAGTTCACCGAATCGATGACGAGCCGCTTGCCGGGTGGGATGGTGTAGATTTGCATGCCGTTCTGTCTGACGGCGGTGTCCATATAGACATCGGCTTCGAACTGAAAACCCTGCTTGGCAGGATTGTCGGTGGGCGTAGTCGCAAGCGGCGTGTTGGTGACTGTGACACCGAGGGGACCGCCAGCGGTGTGCGCCGGGCGAGAGGCAAGCAGGCCGATGCCCGCCAGAAGTGTCAGTGTGCCGAAGCCTGCCAGCAGGCGAGAGCTGAGACGCGGGGTGAGAAGCGTGTTCATGGTGTGCCTTTCGGGCCTGCGCCTCTAAGCGCAGACTGACAACGGCGGAAATCGAAACACTGAAAAGGCGGGATTGCCTGCGGTGGGGATACAGAAGAACACCGTACTTTTAATAGTGCATAAATCATGCCAAGTGACTCTGCGACAAAAAACTCTGGTATTCGCTCGGAGTGTGGGGGTTCTTTTGGGTGCGGCGGCAGCAATTTCGGCAGGCTGGGAGACCGTGGAGAAACGGGTCCACGGGGCTGAACCCCCGTGCTTTAAAAAGCAAGTCCCCGCCTTTCACTCTGCT
>JAYVVR010000540.1:0-2453 GCA_043786835.1 Armatimonadota bacterium
CGTATCCCACGCAAAGCGTACGATAATCCCGGTAAGAACCACCAAAAACAGGACCCGGACAAACCGGCTGCCTTTTGCGACTGCCAGCCGCGTCCCCAGTACCGAGCCGCTGATGTTGCACACCGCCATCGGCAAAGCCAGCGCGTACAGTAAATGCCCAGTGAACCCAAAGAACAGCACAGCAGCCAAGTTTGTTGCCGCGTTCACCACTTTCGACGAGGCTGACGCGGCGAGAAAATTAAAGCCGAAGACGCCGATAAACGTGAAAATTAGAAAGCTGCCGGTGCCGGGACCGAAAAAGCCGTCATAGAAGCCAAGGACGCCGCCAATCCCGATCCCGGCCCAGCGGCGCAGAGCGGGAGACAGCTTCGGCGCATGGATGGCCCCGAAGTCCTTCTGCCAAAAGACATACACCGCAACAGCGATTAAAAGCATCAAAATTGCCGGACGCAGCAAGCTCGTGTGAACTGTGCTGACCGCTTTTGCCCCGAAGCCCGCGCAGACAAACGCCGACACAGCCGCCGGCAGCAGTGTCGGCCAATCGAGGCGCACATGACGCGCGTACTGGGTCGCCGCCACCGTAGTTCCGGTGATCGAGACCAGTTTGTTCGTTCCGAACACCGTCGGCACCGCAGCCCCCGGCAGCAAAATCAGCAGCGCCGGAAGCTGGATCAGCCCGCCGCCCCCGACCATCGAGTCCATGAACCCGGCAAGGAACGAAAAGCCGCAGAGAGGCAGCAAAACCGAGAGAAGCGGCAGATGAAAGGCGATAGCGATAGCTTTCTAAAGTGTTCAGGCGGCCGCATAGCCGATGTTTCTGCCGTTGACATACACATCCGCGTCCCGGTTGGCTGCATCGAGATTCAGCCAGACTTTGCCGCCCCGGTCACTCAGCGGCACGATAAACTCGGTCCGGTACCAGAAGTTACGGTCGTATTTTGCCCGGTTTACTTTGGAGATGTTGTCGCCGTAGGTCGGCTCTTTTTCCAGACCGGCTTTGACATAGGAGCCGAAAACAGTTCCCGGAACCTGTGCGGCAACCCAGCTCCCAGACGGGTATCCCGGCATCGAGATTTGCTGTCCTGTGCTTGTCGTCTCCGCCTGCGGCGCAATCTTCCACGAGTTTCCGCTGAGCGGCTGAGCGGCTGCCGCCGGGACAGGGGTCAGCGCCGCCGCAAGCGTGAGCAGCACGGCTCCCTAAATCTGCGCCTCTTGCGCGTTCAGCCGCTTTCTGAGTTCTTCCGTATCTATGTTGCGGGGTATGGTATTTGTTTCCAAACACAGCGCGGCCGCAAGGCCCGCCGCCTCGCCCAGAGCGCGGCAGTTCTGCTGGATCCGCACCGCCGCCTGCGCCGCAAATGTCGCCGAGAGGCAGCGTCCGGCAACCAGTAAATTATCAAGGCCGACCGGCAGCAAGCACCGATACGGAATTTCGTGGTAGTGGCCCGGCGGCAGGTGCTTCATCACCAGCCCGCCTTTGGCTTTCGTGCTGTGAATGTCAATCGGGTACGAGTTCCGGGCGACGGCGTCCGGGAACCGCGCCTCCGTCAGATAGTCTTCCTCGGTCAGCGTGTAGTCGCCGACGATACGCCGGGATTCTCGAATACCGACCATCGGCGCAATCGTGCCGATGTACGAGTTCTCGAAACCGCGCACCGCCGTCTTGAAAAACTTCGCGATGCGCCGTATTTTCTGGCGTCCAATCGTCTGCGCTTTCGACAGGTCCCACGGGTCGGTCGCCGACAGCCCGGCAATGCGCGGGCAGTTGAACGCAAGCTCTCCAGGCCGCCCCAGCATCGAGAAGAACTGTAAGTAGCCGAGATCGTCTTCGGCCAAAACGCCTCCTTCAATCGCTGTGCGAATCAATGGTCCGAGCGGCGTGTTTTTCGCTTCCCCGGTACCGATCTCAAACAGCGGCGGCCTTGCGTAGCAGTTCATCCCAAGCTCGTCAGCGAGAAAGACGGCTGCCCGCTCCTGGTCAACCCCTGCCAGCGCGAATCTTAAAGACATCGGCTGGTTTTGGCCGTCATCAGGGTCGCCGGAAACGCACGGAACGCCCGCCCGGAACGCGACATCGGCATCCCCGGTGCAGTCAATCGTGACTTGGGCGTGAATGGCCTGCCGCCCAGCTTTGTTTTCAATCACAATCCCCGCCAGCCTGCCGTCAACAACAATCGCGTCACTGATATACGTGTGATACAGCACTCTCGCTCCGGCTTCGGCCAGCAGATCATCCAGCACCAGCGCCAGCGTCACGGGATTAAACCACAATAAATCGCCCGACTGCTCTGTCGGCGGCGGGTCATATTGGGCGGCCCTATGAAGTATCGCATCATTGATTCCGTGGGTCAGCGACTCGGTGAGTATTTTATTCGGCATCATCGGCGTCACCCACCCCGCCGACTGTGTCCCGCCAAGCTGCCCAAGCTGCTCGACCACCAGCACATCCGCCC
>JAYVVR010000541.1:0-7032 GCA_043786835.1 Armatimonadota bacterium
TATTCACGGCACTGCTCAGCACGGCGGCGGCATATTTGATTGACTATAAAGTCGTGCCGAAGCAGTTCACTCCGGGGATTGAAAAGCGCCTCAGTCACCGCTCGGTGCTGATTGCTTACGCCGCGCTTGCACTGGGCTTTGCACTGTCGCCGGTGTGGAACAAGCCCCCCCGCCCCAGCTCTGGGGAGCGATAAGGAGAGGGCTGAGAGGGCGCAGCAAGCAGCGCTCTCACGGGTTGCGTGTGCTTCCCTTCCGTCTGGCTCCCCAAAATTGGGACCGGGGCCATTCCCGTGCTATAATAAGTTATGTACTCCGCCCGGCTTCTCGTTTTTGCCTGCGGCCTCCTCCTCGCAGCTGTCGCGCCGGGGCAGGCGCAGACCCCGTCTCTCCCCGCAGGTCCCACGCTCGGCGGTCCGGCTTCCCCTGTCCCTGTGACCCCTGTCCCTGTGACCCTGGCACCGGCAGCCCCGCCGGCGGGGATCGCGCCCGCCGTGCCGAACTCGACCGGGACTGTTCAGAGCATTGCGCCGGAAACACCCCTACCGGGAAGCCGGGACCCGGACACGCCCGCCTATGCCGGTGATCGGACTGTAGACCCCAATCGGTCGGTGATTTTAGACAACGCGGATACGTTTGAGCAGACCGAGCCAGACAAATTCACGGCGCAAGGCCATGTTCGGGTGCGCTACCAGGGCTATAAACTCAGCGGGGACCGCGTAGACGTAGACACCAACCGGGGAACCGCACGGTTTACCGGCAATATCCACCTGCTGGCTCCAAACGGGCAGACCGCCGACGCCGCCGGGAACAGTGTGCTGCAACTCAACCTGCGACGCGGCACTTACCAAATCGCCGGGGCGCGGTCGGTCATCACCCCGGAGCAGTCGCAGATCGGGCTGATTTTGCCGATTTTTGTTTATGGCGGCACCATTCGGGGCCGGCCCGGCTTTATTGACGCCCGCAACGGGCAGTTTACGACCTGCGACTTCTTGGATCCCCACTACTCGTTCGGCGCTCGC
Source organism: Armatimonadota bacterium (assembly GCA_043786835.1). GTDB lineage: Bacteria > Armatimonadota > Armatimonadia > Armatimonadales > Capsulimonadaceae > JANXMY01. Next base: position 1,020 of record JAYVVR010000541.1, read on the forward strand.
GAGCTGTATTTGATTCCAGGGCGGCGGCTGGTTGGACGCAATGTCTCGCTGTACCGCAAAGGCCACCGGGTTTTCAGCATCCCCTACATCGTCGTACCTCTGACCGACCGGCTGGCCCGGCAGACCCTGTTTCCGCAGTTCGGACAGACTCCCGACGAAGGCTACTTTGTGAAGTTCGCGTTCGGCTACGCCCTGGCATCGAGCCTGCCGGGCATTCTGCGCGTGGAAGAGTTCCAAAAGAAGGGAACCGGCCTCGGCTTCAATCAAAACTACGGTTCAAACACCAATCCTCGGAACGGCTCCGGCCTGTTTACGATCTACAGCCTGTACGATCAGAGCCGCAAAGTTGAAGCCCTGAACGGCAGTCTCAATCACTCTCAGCAGCTCGGCACGGTCACAGCAAGCCTCGCGTCTCAGTTCCAGCAGAACTCGTACTTTGTGGGCCTGCAAAAAAGCCAGTCGCAGAACACAACACTTAACCTGACGCGCTCTGTCGGCAACTTAAGCTCGTCGCTGCAAGCGACGCTGACCCAGAACTCCTACGGGGCGGGCCTGTCTGAGAATATCACGTCGTCGTTCGACCAGACCTTCTCGCCGACTGCAACCCAGCAGCTCCATACGCGCTTTGACTTCTCACAGGTCAAGTCGCCGGGGTTTGCGGGCTATGGCGGCCAGAACACCCAGCAGCTTGACTCGAATTTGGATTACGCCGCACGGGGCAAAGTCTTCGATTACGAGCTTTTGGCGACCAAATACAACTCCCTGCACAATTCCGGCGGCTCCCAATTCTTCGGGGGCCTCCAGCGTCTGCCGGAGTTTCGGATTGCAACCGACGCCCTGCGCTCGCCTTTACTGGCCCTGTTCCTGCCGAGAGCCGCCCGCCTGGATTTGTCGCTGGGTGCGTTTAACGAGCCGTCTTCCCTGACCAATTCCCAGCGGGCACGGTTTAACTTGGATTTGGGCACGAACACGCGGCGACTATCGGGCCGCAGCGATTTAGACTACGGCGGGTCATTCCAGCAGGGGTTTTACGGCAGCAACACGGCCCAGTATGTGCTAAACGGGCGCGCGGGTTACCGCCTTCGCATCGGCAAGCGGTCCACGTTCGGCACGACTTATTCGTACCTGCGCCCTTACGGCTATACGCCGTTCCAGTTCGATTACGCGGGCAATGCAAACCTGCTCGGCGTCAATCTCGCGGTGCAGGAGTCGAAGGCGTTCCAGCTTACGGTCGGCACCGGCTACGATTTCAACCGCGAGCATTCGCAGTACGGCTACCGGGCGACCCCGTTCCAATCGGTTGCAGCACAGGTTTTGTATACGCCCGTCCAGTTTCTGCGCTTCCGCACGACGGCCTCTTACGACATCAACAACTCGCGCCTGCAAGACTTGACCAACGCCCTGTCCATTCGCGGCCCCGACGCCCTCTCGTTCAATCTCTCGGGCCGCTACGACCCGATCTTAAAACGCTACACGACTTTGAATGGCGATTTGAATTTCCCGTTTTTCCGGGACCGCGGCGAGGACGCCGGGTACCGGGTGCGTGCCATCGGCGGCTATAACGGCATTACGAGTAGGTTTGATTACAAGGGGTTAGAACTCACGCGCTCCTGGCACGATTACGAGCTAAACTTGATTTATCAGGATACCCCCCAGGGCCTGCGTCCCGGTTCAAGCTTCGTGCTGTCGTTCCGCCTCAAAGCCTTCCCCGCCTACGAGCCGTTCGCCACCGGCCAGTACGGCCAGGCGCTCAATACCGGGATTGGGCAGACACTTTAAAATTCGTCAGACGCTGTCATTGGGGAAACTCTCATGACTAGTCCGTGGGGCATCCTTTCTTTTCTGTGCCAGGCGATTATTTTGCTGTTCACCTGCCTGGCGCTCGGCGTCGCCCTTCAGCGGGCGCGGGTGGATCGTCCCTGGCTTGTGCCGCTGGTTGCGGGACAAGCACTCGACTTGCTCGGCAGCCTTTTCAGCATCTTTATGCTAAGCTGTATCGCCGCTCAGCACGTTTCGTTCAATCAGGCGGCCTGGATGCTGATTCCTCGGCAGGTTTCCTATGGGCTCGGTAGTCTGAGCGAAGTCTGGCTCGTCGTCGCCCTCTTCCTGACTTTGAAGTCGCAGGTCTTCGCGCCCCGCTCGCAGACCCTGCCGCCGCAGGCGCCGTGAAGATGGTCCCTACCCCCAGCCCGCTGGCTGTCTAAACCCGACCGTCCAAAGCGGCAGTCAGGCGCGGTATAATTTAATGGAAGGAGCTTGTAATGGTTGAAATTGGCTTACCAGCAGATTGCCAAGAGTTTTTGCAGGGCAAAAAAGAACTGCGCTATGCCCCAGAGGAGTGTGAGGCAGGCAAAGTCGGATTGCATCAATTGCTCGATCTGCGAATAGCTCATCTTTTGGTCAACACTTACGCGACGCCGTTGGAAGAGACAGACCCGCATCAGGGCGCAAGCGGCTACCTGGTTCCTGCGATTTCCCTAACAGCATCCTGCGAAGACTACACCCCGGACTTTCTGCTGCTCTGGATGCCTTCCGAAAATTTGTACGGCAACTTTGATGTCGAACATGGTCATCTGAACGTATTCCCGAAAACCGTTTGGACGGACATCGCCGACAACCCGGTCGCCTATCTCAACTCCCAATGGGAGCCTGAGGACGGCCTTTCGGTGCCATTTCAGCCGTGGCCCAAATACAAATTCACCGAGGGTAAACACTTGAAACTTGTCAATCCGACGACCGGAGTGCCTGCTTGAACTCCGGCTGACACCACTTGTGCGTGGGGCTGAAGTCCTACGCTGTGGGGCGAAGCGCCAAGTAGCCGCCTGCGCGGGTATAGAAGAAGAGCGTAATTATCGTCCCATTCTTTGTTCACGCAGGTGGACATTAGGCGTCTGCGCCCCATCGCGTAGGACTTTAGTCCCACACTCTTTCTGTCACATGCTTTCTGTCACATGCTTTCTGTCACATATTAGAAAAGATCACCATTTATGCTCACCGACACACCGACGAAGCCCCTCTTATCGCCTGATGAAATCGAAACAGAAATTTGCCGCCATATGCGGTATGCCCTGGGGCGGGACTGCGACAACTTGACGGAGCGTGAGCTGTTTTGGACCGTGGCGCTGGCCGCACGGGACAAGATGGTAGATGGGATGTTTCGGACGGAAAAGAAGTATGCCGACGCGAAAGCAAAGCGGCTGTATTATCTGTCCATGGAGTTCTTGATGGGGCGGACGCTCGGGAACACGCTGATTAACTTGGGGCTGTGGGAATCCTGCAAAGAAGCCTTCGAAAAGCGCGGTGCGGACATTGACGAAGTACGGGAAACTGAACCAGACGCAGCTTTAGGCAACGGCGGTTTGGGCCGGCTGGCAGCGTGTTTCTTAGACTCGCTGGCGTCACTCGGGATGCCTGGCTTCGGCTACGGGATTAACTACGAGTACGGCTTGTTCAAGCAGGAAATCCAGGGGGGGCAGCAAGTCGAAAAGCCGGATAACTGGCTGGCTTACGGGACACCCTGGCAGATTGAGCGGCCTGACGAAGCTGTTTTGGTCCCTGTTTACGGCTGTGTCGAGACGCGCGAGATTGACGGCAAATACACGCCGGTCTGGCTGGACACGAAGCCGATATTAGGTGTCCCTCACGATATGCCGGTGCCAGGTTACGGCGGCGCGGTCAACTACCTGCGGCTGTATTCGGCACGTTCGGCGGAAGAGTTCGACATGCAGGCATTCAATCAGGGCGGCTACCAGCAGGCGGTGGAAGACCAGATTGCGACCGAGACTATCTCGAAAGTGCTGTACCCGTCGGATATTCAGGCCGCCGGCAAAGAATTACGCTTATTGCAGGAGTATTTCTTAGTGGCCTGCGCTGTGCATGACATCGTGCGCCGGTACCGTTTGGAGTTCGACACCTGGGACGAGTTTCCGTCTCAAGTCGCAATGCAGATGAACGACACTCACCCGGCGATTTCTGTCGCCGAGCTGATGCGGGTGTTTGTAGATGTTCACGGCCTGGACTGGGACACGGCATGGGCGATGACGACGGGAACGCTCGGCTACACAAACCATACACTGCTGTCGGAGGCTTTAGAAAAGTGGTCGGTGGGGCTGCTCGGGCACGTTTTGCCGCGCCATTTGCAGATTATTTATGAGATCAACCGGCGTTTTCTCGAAGAAGTCGCCGAGAAGTGGCCGAATGACGGCGGGCATCAGATTCGGATGTCTATTATCGAGGAAGGCACCGACAAAAAAATCCGTATGGCCCATCTCGCGATTGTCGGCAGTCACTCAGTGAACGGCGTCTCGGCCCTGCATTCCGAGCTGATTAAAAGCGACTTGGTGCCTGATTTCTACCAATTATGGCCCGAGAAGTTCAATAACAAGACAAACGGCGTGACCCCGCGCCGCTGGCTTTTGAAGGCCAATCCCGGCCTCGCATCGCTGATTACCAGCGCAATCGGTAACGGCTGGATTACGGAGTTAGACAAGCTGCGCGGCCTTGAAACGTTCGCCGACGACAGTAGTTTCCAGGCAGAGTTTAGTACCGTTAAATCCGCCAACAAAGTGTCGCTTGCCGCGTTTGTTCACGAAACGCAGGGACTTTCGCTTTCCCCCGATTCGCTGTTTGATGTTCAAGTCAAGCGCATCCATGAATACAAGCGGCAGCTTCTGAGCGTCATGCATGTTATCCATGAGTACCTAAGTTTGGTGGACGAAGGGGTCGAGCCGACTGTCCCGCGTACTTATGTGTTCGCCGGCAAGGCCGCGCCGGGCTACTGGGCCGCAAAGCAGATTATCAAGCTGATTAACAGCGTCGCGTCGGTCGTCAACGGCGACCCGCGAGCACTCGGCAAGCTGGCCGTCGTGTTTGTCCCCGATTACCGGGTGTCCGTCGCCGAAAAAATCATCCCGGCGGCAAACTTGAGCGAGCAGATCTCTACTGCCGGCAAAGAAGCGTCAGGCACCGGCTGCATGAAGCTGGCAATGAACGGGGCTTTGACAATGGGAACGCTCGACGGCGCCAACATCGAGATTAAAGAAGAAGTCGGCGATGACAACATCTTTATCTTTGGCCTGTCTGCCGACCAGATCCAGACCATGCGCTCGCGCGGCACCTATCACCCGTGGGACTACTACAGCGACCCTGCGACAAAGCGCGTTTTGGATGCTCTGAACTCCGACCGCTTCTGCCCCGCCGAGCCGGGCATTTTCCGTTGGATTTTTGAGTCGCTCTTAAACCACGGTGACGAATACTTCCATTTAGCTGACTTTCCTAGCTACCTGAAAGCCCAGCGTGAAGCGGGCCTCCAATACCGAGACCCCGCCGTTTGGACCCGCAAGGCCATCTTAAACGTCGCCCGCACCGGCAAGTTTTCGAGTGACCGCACTATCGCCGAGTACGCCTCAGAGATTTGGAACATCAAAAGCTACTGACGCTGCGCGACGTGTATAGAAAAGTGCGTTTTTCTATACACGTCCGGTATGATGTGTATAGATTATTGGATTTTCTATGCATGAGGAATCTACCCAGGTGCTTTGCGCCTGCCCCTTCCGCGATGGGAAGAGGATAACATAGCAGGAAAAGACACGATGAAGCAGCTATGGCGGGTTGTGATATTGGGGTGCGTCTTAACTTTGAGTGTCTGCTCGGGTAGTAGCGCCGGGCAGAGGCAAAGAGGATTGTCTTTGAACGACTAGTTCGCGTAGCCGTTTTTCGTTATCAAGTGCGCCAGGGTGCCTCGCCGTGGGTTTGCGTAAGTCTTGGCGGAGCATGGGCCGAGGGTCACGGGCGCAGCGTTGTACTGCATCAAGGGGCGGCGCGCACTCCCACCCCTGCTGTCGTCAGATTGTCTTTGAGACAAGGACCTTCGGCAATCCATGGCATTCCCGTTCGTCTTGTCGGCGACGGCCCTGACTCGGGACTACATGGTTCGACGGTATTATCAGTAACCGCTCTACAGTGGGTTGATTTGTCACGCGCCATTGCTTACGGATCGGTCCGTTACTACGAG
>JAYVVR010000542.1:0-2446 GCA_043786835.1 Armatimonadota bacterium
TGTCGCCCATCTTGTGCAGTGCTTCGGCGATGTCGCGGCCCGTCAGTAGACCCGCGATGCTGATATTGCCCTCGAAGAACGTGTTGTGTACGGCGCAGACGTTGACATTTAAGTTCTCGACACGGTTGAGCGTGTCGGCGAAATTGTTCAGGAACGGGGCGGCAAGCTCGCCGGTGACAAGGGTTGCCGTGCGCGGCGTCGGCAGCCGGACAGGAAGTTTCTTGGCGACTTTGAGAACGTCGTCCTGAAATAGCCGCACCATGCCGACGCCGTCTTCAAGCTGGGGAAAACCTTCGTACTGCCGCGCCGCCGGGACTTCAAGACCTGCTGCGAGATAGAACTCGTCGCTCAAAAAGACAAAATTCGTGCCGATTCGCCTTCGAAAGCTTTCCCGCCACCCGTCGGCGGCTTCGACGACTGAGCGCGAAAACTCGGGAGAGCAGGTTGTGAGTGCCGCGAGACGGTCCCGAAATTGGGTTAAACCGACAGGGACGATGGCGACCGAGAGAACGCCGCCGTAAGTGCCGCGAGCTTCCGGGTGCAGAGCGGCCAGATCGCGGACAGTCTGTTCAAGCTGGTCGCCATCGTTGTAGCCGGGGCACAAAACTACTTGCCCATGGACCTGGATTTTGGCATCGGCCAGCATTTGAAGGCGCGGCAGAACCGGTTCGGGACCTTTCCGGCCCAGCATCCGCCCGCGCACTTCCGGGTCGGTGGCGTGAACCGAGACAAAGAGCGGCGAGAGCTTCTGGTCAATCACCCGCTGGAACTCGGCCTCGCCCATGTTGGTTAATGTCAGGTAGTTGCCGTGCAGGAACGAGAGTCGATAATCGTCGTCTTTGATATACAGAGATGGGCGCAGGCCCTTCGGCTGCTGGTACAAAAAGCAGAAGACGCATTTGTTTTTGCAGATGTGCACCCGGTCGAACAGATCATCGCCGAACTCGATGCCTAAATCCTCGTCGTAGCCCTTAGCGATCTCGAAATGCATCAGCACAGTGTCGTTTCGGAGCATGTCCAGCGAAACGTGTTCGCCTGCCGACAGAAAAGCGAAGTCAACAATGTCTAAAACAGGCTCGCCGTTGACATGGGTGATAACGTCGCCAAGCTGAACACCGGCGTGGGCGGCAGGGCTGTCGGGTTCCAGGGCCAGTACTTTCGCCCGCTCGGCCTTTGCCTTCGGGGTCACCACTTTTTCGTCCGCCATTGGCAGGGACCGTAATTTTTCGCTGACGTAGCTTTCTGTATTCATTGCCATAACAGTTTATTATACCCGAATTGCCGTTCGACGGCCTTCAAATGCAACTTTTCGGATCCGCCCGTGTCGTAGTACTTGGAGAAAGTGTTTCGATTTCATGCCGTCTGACCGCCGCTCGTCTTGGACCACGCTTTCCGCGCTGCCGCGCCTCGACCCGGATGTCGCGTTAGTCCGGCAGTTCCGGGCAACCGCCAGTCCAGCAGTGTTCGAGATTTTGTTTCGCAAACACCAATCCACGGTATTCAGTGTGGTATCCCGGATGGTCAATGGGGAAGATGCGTATGATCTGACCCAAGAAGTTTTTGTCCGGGCCTTGCGCTCACTGCCGGCGTTTAAAGGCGACTGCAAGTTTCGGACGTGGCTCTTGACGATTGCCCGGAACGTTTGCCTGAACTACCTGCGCGATAAAAAAGCGCGGCTTGGGATTGAAGCTGGGTCTCTTGACGAAGAGCCGGACACGCCCGGCTTTATTTCCGAGCCGGCAGACTCTGCCGCCGACATTGCAAAAATTGTCGAAGTCCGTGAGCTGCAGCGAACTGTTGATAAAGTGCTGGTACTGCTTACTGACGAGCAGCGCCTTTTGATCACTCTGCGTGATTTACAGGGACTCTCGTATGAAGAAATCGAGCAGATTATGGAGATGAGTCCTGTGAACGTGAAATCCAAGCTGCATCGGGCAAGGCTGGCATTTAAGACCAAATTTCAGCCGTACTTAAATCAGGTCGGTCCTGATATAGAGATGGAACAGGGGACAAGAAAGTGACACGCGAAGATGCTAGGGCGCGGTTCTCCGACTATCTCGAAGACGCGCTCAGCCTAAAAGACCGCGACCGAATGCAGGCGTATCTCGCCGAGCACCCGAACGTTGCCGCCGAGCTGATCGCTCTGGAGCGGACGCTTTCGCTGCTGCATCGTCTGCCCGAGCGTGAGCCGTCGCTGGATTTGTGGCGTGAGCTGCTGCCGGAGATTGAAGCGTTTCGAGCCGAGCGGAAACAAAGCCTGCCGACTCGTCTGCGCGGCCACTGGGCCGTTTTTATGATGTCGGTCAGCGAGGGGATCATTTTGTGGACGCATACGCTGGCCCGCCGTGCCCAGCACCATTTCGGGCCGCATCTGTCCGCGGAGAAAGATCGCAACCGATGACTAAAGAAGCAGAAAATCTGCTCTGGATATTAGGAATGCATGTGC
>JAYVVR010000543.1:0-2443 GCA_043786835.1 Armatimonadota bacterium
GCGAGGATCGAGGCTGGAGCAGTAAATTATGTCCCGAAATCACTGCTGACCCCGGAAATTGCCGTCCAGTCTGTCCGGGTCGCCATTCAGTTTCAGCAGACCCAGCTAGAAAGACAGGCGGCGCTGGCCGCCCTGTATGTCCGCGATAATGCAATCGCCTCGGCGTCAAACGGCATTGTCGTCTCCGATGCCCTCCTCCCCGACTGCCCGATGATTTATGTCAACCCGGCGTTTGTCGCCATGACGGGCTACTCAGAAAAGGAGTCGCTTGGCCACAACTGCCGCTTCCTGCAGGGGCCGACGACCAGCCCCGATGCGGTCAAAGAATTGCGCGATGCGGTCCGAAACCAGACCTCCTGCCAGACGCTGATTCAGAACTTCAAAAAAGACGGCACGGCCTTCTGGAACGAAATCACGGTCTCCCCGGTGCGCAGCGCGTCCGGCAAAGTCACTCATTTTGTCGGCATTCAGACCGATGTTACGGCCCGGCAGGCTAGCGACACCGCCCTGCGCATTGTCGAGCGGCAGCTCCAGGAGACAGTTGCCCTGCTTGACACGCTGCTTAACACCGCCCCGGTCGGCTTCGCGTTTCTCGACCGCGACCTCCGCTACCGACAGGTCAACGAAATGCTGGCACAGATTAGCGGCATGACCGAGTTAGAGATGCTGGGCCGCACACTCCCTGAAACCTTGCCGGAGCTTGCCTTTATGGAAAACCAGTTCCTGCGGCCTGCGCTTGAAGCCGGTGTGGCCCATGTGGGAGTGGAAGTCAAAGGGGAAACGTCGGCATCTCCCAATAAAAATCGGTACTGGCTGGCGTCCTGCTATCCCGTGGATGACGCGTCGGCCCGGCGGCTCGGCGTCGGCATCATGATCACGGAAATCACAGACCGCAAGGCCGCCGAAGAGAACTTGCGGCAATTCCAGTTCATCAGTGAGAACGCCAACGATGCATTCTTCCTCATGGATGAAGATGGGCGCTTTGTCTACGTCAATGAAGCCGCACAGAAGTCGCTCGGCTACACGATGGAGCAGCTTCGGGAGATGCGGGTGCCGGACATCAATCCGCAGTTCCAGGGCGCAAATTATGGAACACTGTTCCAGCAGGTGCAGATTGAAAGCATTGCCCCGCTGGAGTCGGAGCATCGCCGGGCTGACGGCACGACGTTTCCAATTGAAGCGAGTGTCAGCAGCCTGACCATGGAGGGCCGAACACTTATGTTCGCGAGTGTTCGGGACATCACCGAGCGGCGGCGCCAGCAGGAAGAGATGGCGGCCCTATACGAGCGCGAGCACAAAATCGCCGAATCGCTGCAGCGGTCTCTGTTAAACAAGCCGCCAGCCAGCATTCTGACGGGCCTCGATGTCGAAACGATTTATCGCCCCGCGTGGGACGAGGCACAGGTCGGCGGTGATTACTTCGATGTGTTCGCGCTCGACGGTGGCAGACTGGCGCTGGTGGTCGGCGACGTTTCCGGCAAGGGTTTGGAAGCAGCGAGCCGGACCGCGGAGATCAAATACACCCTGCGGGCCTACCTGCGCGAGCATTCCGATGCGGCATCGGCTTTAAGCCGGCTGAACGCGTTTTTGTGCGAATCGCAGGCGATGGAAGCAGGTTCCGACGAGTACTTTGTGGTGATGACGCTGGCCGTCGTGGACTCGTCTACCGGCATGGCCCGAATTGCCGTAGCCGGGGCCGAGCCGCCGATTTTGCTGCATACCGATGGCACGTTTGAGGAGATTTCAGTCAGCGGAATGCCGCTCGGGATTGCCTCGAAGGCCAACTATTTGGCTGCCGATGTGTTTTTGGACAGGGGAGATTTGCTGCTGGTCGCGACTGACGGGGTGACGGAAGCGCGTCAAGGCCGGCAATTTCTCGGCAACGACGGCATGGCCCGTCTTGCCGCCGAGTCACTCGGGCGCGGCTCTCTTGCAGAGATCGGCAAGGGCGTTTTAGAAGGCGCCAAAGCATTTGCATCAGACCACCTCCACGACGACATCTGCCTGCTGCTGGCCCGGCGCAAGTAGGAACAGCCCTGACCCACAAAAACGCCCCGGCTCAAAGAGCCGGGGCGCTGCTGACTGGGGTTTGCTACTGATGGGCCGGACAAGTTTCGAACTTGTGTAGGCTTGCGCCGACGATTTTACAGACCGCCTCCTTTAACCACTCGGACACCGACCCGTCTTCAGTTTTCCTCTATTCGATTGTGCGTGATTTTGGAAATTCCCTGCCGCGAGGACAGGAGCAGTTTCAACACGCCAATTATACCCGCCCCACGCTGTTTCGTCAAGCCTGATAGTTAAAACCAGCATTTTTCTTGCTCCGCCCCGTTCAGCAGCTTCAGCACCTGAAGAATCACTTCAGGAAAGGCCGGTTTTGCGTTTTACAGCGACAGGGCTGTCTGCGGCTTCTGCAAAATCACGACGCTTTGGGCGTCACGAC
>JAYVVR010000544.1:0-2443 GCA_043786835.1 Armatimonadota bacterium
CGCTGCATCTCCATATTTTTGGCCTCGGTGTCGTCGAGCATCTTTTGCAGTTGGGCCATTGCTTCTTCGTTGTCGTTCTTGCCATATTTGGCAATCAAGGCCAGGTAGTAGCGAGCAAAAGGATTGTGTTTGTCGTCGCTCAAAACGTCGTTGAACGCATCTTCCGCTTTGGAAAAACTCTGTAGACGCGCAAGTGCGATACCGTAGCCCAAACCCGCTTCGGAGCATTTCCCGCAGCGTTGGTAGACGGCTTGAAATACATCGCGGGACGCTTCGAGATTCCCCATTTCCAAATGGAGTTGGGCAAGGTTCATACCGCTGGCAATTTGAGTTTGCGAGGTATTGAAGGCTGCTTCAAACAACTTTATGGCATCTTTGTAGTCTTGAAATGTCGCACCCGGTTTGCTCATCTCGGCGAGACCGAGGATATTCTTCACTTCAGGATTGCCGGGATGATACTTGTTGAGGAGCTTCGCATAGTAGCCCGCGAGGCTGTAGTTTTGTTTCATCGTCAAAGCCAGGGCGAGGACGGTGAGACCGACTTCGTCCTGAGGATGGTTCTGGAGATAGTTGCGGGAGTCGGTAATCGCCACGTCCCACTCGGCCGCGCCGAGGTTTGCGTAGAGCTTCACATGCTCGTTCTTGGTCGTGTTGCGAACAGCAACCCAACGATCCCGCGATATCTGGCGCATCAGAGTTTTGCCTGATGTTTGAAGAACGATAGGTTTGTCTTCAAAATCGAGTTTGGCTTCGACCACCTTAGCGCCAGGACCGGTGGCGCCGCCTGTGGTGTTACAGGCTGTGGCGAGCAGTATACTGGATACGAGGATAATTTTCTTAAACATGGGCTCTTGCTCCTAATCGTAAGTCTCTTCGCGTCACCGCTTCGTTATTGGCTCTTGATAGGCATCCATTGAACGTAACCGCTGCCGGTCGCTCCGTGGCCGCGCTCAAGATTGCTGTCGGTGTTGTTGACCAGGATTTCCTGACTCCATTCGGGAGTCGTTTCGCCTTTTTCAGAAATGCCGAGAGCGATCGAATCACACCCAGATGGTCAGGGCGATGCTCAGGGCTAGGTACACGGCGTAGGTAGTGACGATCTCGGTCTGCATTTCGGGCCTCTTTCTGTTCTTTCCAATGTCTTGTGTGGTATAATGAACGTGTTCAGTTTCTATTTTTGGAGCCGCCCATGACCGTCAAAACCGCTCCCACAAAGCCCACACCCGCGAAGGTCACTCCCAAGGCGCAGCGCACGCGCGAGTTGATTTTAGAGACCGCCCTGGACCTGTTCGCCCGCAAGGGCTACGCCGAGACCACCATGCGCGACATCGCCGCCGAGGCGAACTGCTCGCTTGGGCTGGCCTACCGCTACTTCGCGCGCAAGGAAGAAATGGTGCTGGCCCTGTACGAGCGGCTGGCGTCGGAGCTGGAAGAGGAGGTCGCCGGCCTGCCGGCCCTGCCGCTCGCCAAGCGGTTCATGGCGACGATGGAGGCGGATCTGCGGCGGCTGATGCCGCACCGGGCGACGATGGGGGCGCTGTTCGCAGCGGGGCTTGCCCCGGACTCGCCGGTCGCCGTGCTGGGGGACGGCGCGGCGGGGCTGAGGGACCGCGTCTGGAACATCTACTTGCTGGTCGTCACGGGGGCCTCCGACGCGCCAAAGAAGGCGCAGACGGAGCAGATGACGACGCTGTTCTACTCGGTGCATCTGCTGATCATTCTGTTCTGGCTCCAGGACCGGAGCGCAGGGCAGGAAAAGACGCACGAATTGCTGTCGTTCGCCCGGGATATGCTTGGCCACCTGCGGCCCGTGCTGGGGCTGCCGCCGGTCGCCCGGCCCTTGGCGCGTCTGGCGCGGATCGTCGGGCCGATGTTCGGGCCGGGTCCCGCCGAGGAAACCGAACCATGAACCAAACCATGAACCAAACCATGAACCGAACCATGAACCGAACCATCTGGCCTTTGGGCCTACTTGCCTTCCTGCTTTTCTGCGCCGGGGCGCGTGCCGCCCCGCCAAACCTGCTGACGAACGGCGACTTCGGGGCGCAGACGCTGGCGGGCTGGTCGCCCTTCTGGTCCCGGCAGGCCGGGGCGGGGACAATGGCGCTCGACGCCCAAACGCTTCACGGCGGCTCGCCCTCACTGCGCGTGACCCAGACCGGGGCGGGCGACTGGAGCGCGGAGCAGGCGGCCCACCTGCCTGCCGCGCCCGGCGGCCTCTACCGCTTGAGCGGCTGGACGCGCTGCGACAAGAGCGAGGGCGCCGAGATCAGCGTGGTGACGCGGGACGCCAAGGGAAACACGCTGGACTGGACCTACGCGCCCGCCGTGACGAGCGGGACGCACGACTGGGAGCTTCTGTCGCGCCGGCTCGTCGTCCCCGCTGGCTGCGCTTCAATCCAGTTCCGGCTGACTGGGCTTGGGCCGGGGACGGTCTGGCTGG
>JAYVVR010000545.1:0-2440 GCA_043786835.1 Armatimonadota bacterium
TATCTTGACGACGTTCTGCCCGCCAATGTCACCACTTACTTTTCCAACCCTCTGCATATCCGAGAGATCCTGCCGTCGGCCGATGTCGTCATCGGGGCAGTGCTAATCAAAGGAGCCCGTGCCCCGATTTTGGTCAGTCAGGCCGATCTCAAACTCATGAAGCCCGGCTCGGTGATCGTGGATGTTGCGGTTGACCAGGGCGGCTGCATCGAGACCATGCACCCGACGACGCACGCCGTACCCGTATTCACGGTAGACGAAGTCATCCACTACGGGGTCGCGAATATCCCCGGTGCTGTCCCGGCGACTTCAACGTACGCGCTCACGAACGCCACCTTCCCTTACCTGCTGGCCCTTGCCAATAAAGGAGTAAAGAAAGCCCTGCGCGATGACGCCGGCCTGGCGAAGGGTTTAAATTCCGCCGACGGGCAATTTTTCCTCAGAGAAGTGGCTATGCCTTTCGGGCTGCCACTGGGGACAGTCGAAGAGTGGCTGAGTTGAGGACCGCATCACCCGGATTGGAAATCCGGGTTTGTAGAAATGCGACTGTCCGCAGGGCGGGCAAAGAATAGCACAATAACGGCAGGTCTTATGTCCACGCAGTGGACAATCGCTTTCCCAAAGACCCGGATTTCCAATCCGGGTGATCCATACGCACTACGACACTTCAGGAGAATCAGGATGCTTTAGAAAGAATCAGGATATTTCAGAAAGAAGCCGAAGAGCGGAGAACCCGGATTAGAAATCCGGGCCTTTTGAAGTGCGAGTGTCCGCCTGCGCGGATAAAGAATAGCACAATAACGGCAGGTCTTATGTCCACGCAGTGGACAATCGCTTTATCGAAGACCCGGATTTCCAATCCGGGTGATCCATACGCACTACGATACTTCAGAAGAATCAGGATGCTTTAGAAAGAATCAGAATATTTCAGAAAGAGGAGCGGCAGAGCAGATAACCCGGATTGGAAATCCAGGTCTTTTGGAGTGCGAGTGTCCGCCTGCGCGGACAAAGAATAGCACGATAACGGCAGGTCTTATGTCCACGCAGTGGACAATCGCTTTCCCAAAGACCCGGATTTCCAATCCGGGGGTCTCTCTGTTGCTATCCATCAACCCGTACGTTACCAAACCAATTATCCCAAACCAATTATCCCAAACCATGCGCCTTAAAACACTCATCGCCGTCGCTGCTACTCTTGCCGTCGTCGGCCTTATTATCTGGCAGGTCGCCGGGGCCGTCCACCGGACATTCGGGCTTCCTGCCGGTGTGGCGCAGGTCGCAAAATCGACACCAGCCTACCAGCACGGCCTGACGCTGCTCGGCATTCAGAATGTCAGCCCAGACGGATATTACAGCTATGCCGACCTCGTCACACCAATCCGCAATTCCGGGTCACACAGTATCGAGGCCGACACAGGCCTCTGGGTCAAGATGCCGTCCAATTTCAGATTGCCCTCGTACTGTGATAATTTTGCCTTCACCGACTGCGGCAAAATCCTGGCCGCCACGGCCCGTCTCTCCAACGGCCTCACCATTCCCCTCCGCTGGCGCACGACAAACAACCCCAGCGCTGGTGACAACGTGATTTTGCTCGTCAGCATCCCAGCGGGCTATCCCGATACCGTCCGCTGGGCCGATGTGACAGTCGACGATCACCGGGGGGGACAGGCCACATGGCGCATCCTGCACCTGCCCCCTATGCAGCACGTCTTAGGCCCCGGTACGGTCGCACAGACGACGTTTCAATCGGGCGCAATCCATGCTACTGCCAGGGCATATGTGGGGAAAGATCCACACGGCAATATTCAGGGCCAGACTGTGCTCTGCGACATCAAGGGGACCGTGAATCCGTCGCCACATCAGTGGCAGCTTGGGTCGATGACATTGACACACGGATGGGAAGCTCCGGGCTTTGTCGCGCTTAGCAGCAACAGTACCTTTGGAACGGGAACAGTTGGCGGTGTGACACACTTCGAAACAACTCAGGATCCGATTTATTCCGATCAAACACACTCCGCATCGGTCTATCACCCGGACACTCACTGGGTAAAGCTTACGGCAAAGTTGCAGGAATTTGAGACGCGGGATGAGACGGTTGTCTTTCACAACCTGACTTTGATCAAGACGAGACAGGGAAATAAGTTTTTCGTCGGCTCTCAGCCGCAATCCCAAACGTCACCAGATGGTGTGACGGCTACTTTGGTAGACCCGCGCCCGGACATGGACTCGCACAGCACGAACTCGCCAGATGCAACCGCTGTGATGATTCGGCTGACATCAGCAGTCGCTGGGTCGCTTCCGAAGTCGCCGCTCGAGCAGAGGTTGAAGGGCGTCGTTATCCTCTCCTGTTATATCCCCCCACCCCTCACTGGGTTCGGCTCCAGTGGCGGCACATATATGTTCTATTCGGACAAGCCCTGGCCAAAGGTGATCGCGAACT
>JAYVVR010000546.1:0-7016 GCA_043786835.1 Armatimonadota bacterium
TGCCCACCGTGGCTCGTGCCGACTTGAGGCCCTCTTACGGCGGCCCGTGTCCAAACAGGGCAAGCCCTGTTAGACCACCTGCAGGCCCGAAGGCCAAAGTAGATACGTCCAAAACTTTTACCTGGCAAAACGTAATTGAGTTGCCAAAACCTGATAGTTTTGCTTGTGAAGGTGGCTGTTTTGTAACTGTTGGCTCACGGGTTAGTGAGTGCCTTACAACTGGGCTTATTATATCCGAAATGGTTTGATTTTACTCTAAAACAAGTCAATGCCAAACTGAAATGCCGAACTAAAATGCCAAACTAAAACGATTGGTCAATTCCTCCCCTGCATAAATACAGGGGTCTCCTTGCCCACTAAAACGAAAGGCCATTATGATGTAGGGCGCGAACCTTGTGTTCGCCCTTTTTCGCGGATTTTCGCTTTTTTGCAGGAAGGACGCTTTGCTTTGCCGAATAGTCTCTTAATGGCAACACAAACTTATTCGGAACGAAAATATCGCATCCACTTTCCGCTGGACCAAATCAGTGCCCCGGTGATGACGCATTTGGTCACCGACTTTGATTTGTCCCCCAACCTACTGCGGGCGGACATTGACGCGAAAAACGGCGGCTGGCTTGTCGTTGGTCTCAGCGGCGACGATGCCAGGATTGAGTCCGCCCTCGGCTGGCTGCGCGGTCAGGGCCTGGAAGTCACCGAAGAAGGTTAGGTGGAACAATCCTCCTGGAAACAAAGTATTACTTGTATCTATGAAAACAAATCAATCACTGACTGCCTTAACCGCAGCGTTCGGCATGTGCGCCGTTTTTGCCAGCATTCAGACGAGTCCTGCTGCCCCGGTCCACACCCTCAAGAAACCATCCGCTTCAACCACGGCCCTGATTGCCGCCGGCAAGGGCATTGCCGAGAGCAACGGCTGTAACGGCTGCCACTCGGCGACTTATGCCGGCAAAAAGGGCTTCTCGCCGAGCATTCGCGCAAACGGCGTCACCAAGCAGTATAAACTCGCGACATTCGAGCGCGTGATGAACACCGGTGTCACCGAAGACGGCGGCCATGTCGAGAAGCCAATGCCGGTGTACCATATGGACGCCAAAAAGAGCGCCCCGCTGTACGCGTTTTTGACGAGCTTAAAGTAGCCGATGACCACCGAAACAATCACCGATGTGCATCTGCGCGTCATGCAGGCCCAGCTTGAGCGGATGCGCGGGATGCACTACGGCTATTACGTCCAGTTTTTCCAGGCCACGCACCTCTTCACGGTGCTGACGCTTGCCGACATCGCGATTAGCCTCTACTACCCCTTTCGTGCCGCGATTTTGCTGCTGCCGTTCTTTATCGTCTACGCCGGCTTCTTCTGCGCCTATTTGATGACATACAACCTATTTGCGCGTATCTATTCGACGGCATTGGAGAAAAAGATCAACCAGGCTATCGGCGCGAAACTTTTAATTGCTCACGAAATCGAAGACGCGTACATTTACCGAACCCCTGCCCCAAAGTTTGTCGCGATTGACTTGGGTCGCCCGTACACGTTTATCGGCGCAAGCACGATCTCGTTCACGTTCGGCGGCATCGTCCTGTATCTGTTCGCCGCGTTTCGGGCATATCAGCTTTTGCCCGATCTTGCCGCCCATTTCCCGCCGTTCAGCCCCCTCGTTTACTGGCCGCTGCTTGCCGTTTGGACTGGGGGCCACCTCGCGTATTTGGTCTGGTTCTACGTCGGCGGCAAACCCGAAAAGACAATCGCCAAGATTGTCAGCGACGCTTATGACACATTATACACTTCCCCTTGACCGGGCCGCTCTGCACGGCCATTTTTCGCGTGACATTGCCCCGGTCCTGACAATCCAGTCAGGTGACACAGTACGTTTCCAGACGCTCGATGCAGGCTGGGGCGTGGAACAATATCCACCCGATGACAGCTTGGAACGGGCGCTGTTCTCGCCGCGTGACCTGGCGACAGACAACGGACACGCTCTCTGCGGCCCGGTTTTTATCGAAGGCGCGGAGCCGGGCATGATGCTGGAAGTGAAAATCGAGACAGTCCGGCCCGGCGGCTGGGGATGGACGCTTGCGGGCGGCTGGGACAGCCCGGTCAACCGGCGCTTAGGAGTTGCCGACGGGCTGGGAGTGGTCCACCGATGGACGCTCGACGCCGACGCGATGATCGGCACGAACCAGCATGGGCATGAAGTGGCTTTGCGCCCGTTCATGGGTGTCATGGGCATGCCGATGGATGCTCCGGGGCGGCAGTCAACGGTTCCGCCGCGCCTGACCGGCGGCAATATGGACTGCAAAGAGCTTGTCGCAGGCAGCAGTGTGTTTCTGCCGATTGCAGTCCCCGGCGGCCTGTTTTCCACCGGCGACGGTCACGCCGCGCAGGGGGACGGCGAGGTCAGCGGCATGGCGATTGAGTGCCCGATGGAGCAGGTTGAGCTGACTTTTGTCCTGCACGACAATATGCCTCTTACCGTGCCTCGGGCTTATACTCCGTCCGGCTGGCTAACGCTGGGGTTCGACGAAGATTTAAACGAAGCCATGCTTCAAGCGCTGGACGCTATGCTGGAATTGATGACCACCCGCTGCAGCTTGTCGCGTCAAGATGCGCTGGCGCTGGCAAGCGCCGTGGTAGACCTGCGGGTGACCCAAATCGTCAACGGCGTCTGCGGCGTCCACGCTGTTTTACCGCAGGGCGCTGTCAAAAACTTGGTTGAGCGTGACTAAAGACTTGATTTTCTGTGCGGCACCGAGTATACTAGTGTCTCGTGTGGGGGTTTGGCGCAGTTGGTAGCGCGTCTCAATGGCATTGAGAAGGTCAGCGGTTCGAACCCGCTAACCTCCACTTTACAAAAAAGCCCGCTGTCTTAAAAAGACAGCGGGCTTTTTTGGCTCTGCGCAAAGAAGCGGGAACGTCAACTTCACTCGCTGAATAATATCGTCCGAAGGACGTGTTTGCCTAGCAAGTGAAGTCTACTTCCTCACTCCTCTAAACTGCTTCTTCTCCCGTGTCAGCTCCCAGTAGACCGGCAGGGCAGCGCTTTCGCCGGCTTTCAGGGGCAGAAGCGGCCCGAGCACCTCCAGCTCAAAGTAGCCGGGGGTGCCTGCACCCGAATAAACTTCGGTGGGCTGCTCGTAGGCGGCGTAGGATGACCCGACCGGCGGCGGGGTGTAGTACTCGGAGAAGACTAAACCGGGGCCGTAGTGCAAAGAGATCACGCCGGGGGTTGGGGACGCGCTGATTTTGTGTGATTTCGCCGGGTCATGCGTGATTTTGAGAAGGCCGCCGTCAATCTTATAGTACGGCGCGGTCTCGGTAGTACCCACGTCGGAGAGGGACTGGAACGGCGCAATCTGGCCGGGGGCGAGCGCGGCGGGGATTTGCACCTCGGAGTCGGCCCGGACCTGCGTGATTGTCCAGAAGCCAATCGGAAATGGGGTCGGGGCCTGCGGGTCTTTCACCAGGCTCTGGACAAAGTAGAGGCGCGGCTGGCCGGGGTGCAGCGTAATGGACCGGACGATCCGGGCGGCAAACGGGACACTGACCGGGCTGGTCAGCCGGATGCCGTCGGGGAGCGTTTGGGCGTAATACGGACTGCCATCAAAAGCTCTGTCGGGCGGCCAGGTATGGCCGATACGCTCCGGCCAGGTAGACTGCGGGGCCGGCCAGGCTTTGTCGCCGCCGAAATTGGCCCACGCGTTCATGTTGGCGTCCACGCCGGTCTTTCCCATCCAGTAAGCATCTTCGTACAGCGGGCTTGTTTGCGGCTGCCCGGCAAACTGGAAGCGCATGACCCGGCCAAGCTGCGGCACGACAATCGCTTCGACGAGGCCGTTCGACAACTTAAGCGCGTCGGTGTAGCCATGATAGGTAATCTGCTGCACCGTGACCGGTGCGGGATGGTAAGTAATCAAGTATGTCCTCCTAAAGCGTTGCTCTATTATACCGGGTATAATTGTCTGCATTAGCAGGGGGAAAGCACTCAATGGCGACAATTCGGGAGCGGCATGATCCGTGGAGCTCGGACCTGACCTATATTATCGGCCACCAGCGGCCTGACATGGACGCGATTGCGTCAGCAGTCGGCTACGCGTGGTGCCTTTCGGAGACGACCGACGATAGAGTGATCTCGGCCCGCGCCGGACAGGTTGGGGCGCAGGCGGCATTCGCCCTCGGCTACTTCGGGGTCCGCCCACCGCGCGTGCTGTCAAGCGCCGCGCCGACATTCGCCCATGTCGCCGAAGCGCAAGTTCCCGTGCATCCCTGGGACACGCTGGCCGAGCCGATGGCCCGACTGGCACTCGGGGAGCGGCTTGTTCCGGTCGCCGAAGAAAGCGGCAAGCTCCTCGGCGGGCTGACCCCGCTGGCCCTCGCACGGGCCTACGCCCAGATCGCAAGCGGCGAGATCCGGGCATCCGACCAGAACTGCCGGACCTTTGTCGAAGACCTGCCGAAGCTGCCCGGCTCGGACCGCATTCGGGACCGGCGGGGCGCACTGCTGCGGGGTGGCGGGGAAGAATTCTTAGTCGTCAACGACGAAGGCCGCTACCTGGGAACGACAAACAGGCAGAGTTTGCTGGAGCCACCCCGCGCGAAACTGATTTTGGTTGACCATAACGAGCTAGCCCAGGCCGTGCCGGGGGCCGACGAAGCGGAGATTGTCGGCGTTCTGGACCATCACCGTCTCGGCAATGCGTCTACTGTGCTGCCAATCCCATTTGTCGTCGAGCCTGTCGGCTCGACTTCGACACTGGTTGCCGAAGCTTGCCGCCGCTTTGCCGCCGTGCCGCCACAGGAGATCGCCGGCCTGCTGCTGTCAGGGATTTTGTCGGATACCATCGTGTTTCGGTCGCCGACTACGACTGGGCGCGACCAGAGCGCGGCCTTGTGGCTGGCTGGGCTATGCAAAGTTGACATCCCGGAATACGGCCAGCATCTGCTTCAAGCCTCGCCAGGCATGGCAGACCGCTCGGCAGACGATATTGTGGACGGCGACCGCAAAATCTACGAAATGGCCGGCAAATCCGTTTCGGTGGCCCAGGTCGAAGTGACGGGCTTCCAGGAGCTGCCGGAGCGCAAGGGAGACCTGCTGGAAGCGCTGGAAGCGCGTGTCGAGAAAGAAAATCTGTCGCTCATCTGTTTGATGGTCACCGACGTCGTCACAATCCAAAGTCATCTGCTTTGCCGGGGCGACCTGGCAATCCGCGCCGGCCTGCCGTTTGCGCGTCAGGGGCCAAGTGAGTTTGATCTGGGCAGTATTGTCTCCCGTAAGAAGCAGCTTGTCCCGGCCTTGCAGGGAGCGCTGGAAGATTTAGAGTAGGGCAATAGAAAAAGGCGCGAGAGAAGTTTATTCCCTCGCTTCTAGGGCTTATTGATATTTATGCATATTCTCATCACCGGCGGCACTGGCTTTATCGGACTGGCCGCTGCCAAAACACTCCGAGAACACGGGCATACCGTTCGGCTGCTGTCCAGCACGCGCCTGGAAAAAGACTATGCAGGCTTTGAAGTCGTGCGCGGCGATGTTCGTCATGAAGGCGGCTTGACGGAAGCCGTAACCGGCATAGACGCGGTCGTCATCGCCCACCAGTTTCCCGGATTTCCAATTGAGCAGCCGGAAAAGCAAAACACGTTCCACGCCGTTGATGCTGAAGGAACGCGCCATGTTGTCAGCGCCCTCAAAGCACACGGTCAGCCGAAGCGAATCGTCTATCTCAGCGGCGCGGCTGTCCGCGAAGGGCTTGCCGGGCAGCATCCAGGCATTGACGCCAAGCTCGAAGCCGAGCGCTGGGCTGAAACGAGCGGCATTCCGTGGGTGATTTTGCGGGCGTCTATCGTTTATGGTTCCGGCGACCATTATTTCTCGAAGCTGGCCCAGATGATCGAAACCGGCCCAGTGGTGCCGGTATTCGGCGACGGGCGGGCGCTGTCCGCGCCGATTCATGTTGACGACTTAGCGGCGGCGATTACGGCATCATTGGAAGATCCTCGTGCTGAGAACGCGCTTTTAGATGCCTGCGGCCCGAACACACTAACGACAAACGCCGTTTTGGACCTCTTGATGGCAGCACTTGGACAGCGTCGGCGCATTGTCCATTTGCCGGTCGGTGTGATAAACGCGGTTGCAGGGGTTCTCGAACTTCTGCCGGAGCCGCCGCTGACACGCGGCCTGGTTGCGTTCAGCCTGTTCGATAATTCGTCGCACGGAGTCAATGCCGACACCGCACTTGGCCTCACATTTCGCTCGATTGACGCCGGCATTCGCGAAGTTTACCGGAAAGCGAAGCCGTGAGGTGGCAGGAAGGGAAGATATGAGAGACTGTATAGAAACGATTCCGAAGTCCCCCCGCCCCCAATAATGGGGGAGCATGAAGGGAACGAAGGAGACACTGCGTCCTCCATCCGACTCCCCCATTATTGGGGGCTGGGGGGGGCTGCTCGGCTTTTTATGCAGTTTCTGGGGGTTCAGCCCATGCTTTTGTTGTATTCACAGAAAGTTGTTTTATGATCCGAGCCGCCGTCATGCCTGCGCCGAATACGCCGATTGAAGTACGCGCCTATCCCGAGCCGATTTTAGAACCCGGCGGTGTACTGCTTAAAACACTGGTCTCGGAAGTCTGCGGCACCGATGTCCATTTGTGGCATGGGCGGCTTACCGGCGTCCCCTACCCACTTATCCCCGGTCATATCTCGGTCGGCGAAGTGCTGGCGACAAATGGGCCTGTCACAGACATCAATGGCGACTTGGTTGTACCGGGCGAAACTGTGACGTTTTTAGACGTTCACGGGACGTGTTACAACTGCTGGCAGTGTTTGGTGGCGAAGCAGAGTACGCGCTGCCCGCACCGGCGGGTTTATGGGATCACTTACGGGGCGAATGATGGCCTGCTTGGGGGCTGGAGCGAACAGATTTATTTAAAGCCCGGCGTCAAGATTGTCAAGCTGATTGGCAGTGTGACGCCGGAGCTGTGGATTTCCGGCGGCTGCGGCCTGCCGACGGCGCTCCACGCGGTCG
>JAYVVR010000547.1:0-2439 GCA_043786835.1 Armatimonadota bacterium
TCGGCGAGCGAGCGGGCCAAATGGAACGTCAGCGCAGTCATGCTCGGCCCAAAAACAATCGTTTCCGGCCCCGGCGCATTGAGTAAGTCCGCCATCGCAATGCGCGCGTCCGCGACAATTTGGTCCGTCCGGCGGCTGGTCTCAAACGCTCCACCGACATTCGCATTCGCGTGTTTGTAATAGTCCGTGACGGCGTTAATCACGGTCTCGGGAACTTGGGTCCCGCCAGGATTATCGAAGAAAACAGCTTGATATCCGTCCAAAGTCAGCCCGAGCGCGGGGAACTGCCGACGCAGGGGTTCGGGGTCAAAATGAAAGTCTAACATACACGCTCATTCGCGGCGGCGTGGTCAAAATCCTGCAAAGAAGCGCGCAGCAATAAAAGCGTGCTATTGCCGCGTTCCAAATTCCCCCACTCTCTGCTGACCCGCACTCCCAATTCCCTGAAGGGCCGCATCAGTCCCCCATTTTCCCAGGTCGGACGCCGCCGAGCAGCAAAAATGCGATTTGCTCTGTGTGCTGCCATGCCGAATTCGAGGATCGTTACGCAGCAGACGCATAAATAAAATTGTTTGGCACATCTTGCATTCTTGGAACTGCATGGGTATAATGCTTGCAACAGGGAAGTTCACGGCTCCTTAGCTCAGTTGGTTAGAGCAGGAAACTCTTAATTTCAAGGTCCAGGGTTCGAATCCCTGAGGGGCCATCCAGCGAAAAGCCTGAATACTTACTGTATTCAGGCTTTTTTGTCTCTGTTAAATTCTATGATCACTGAACGACAGCACTGGTTTCGAGAGATATTTGCGGGTCTGCGTATATTGGACGAAAATGCAGTAACGGCGCATTTGGCGGACGAGGACCGGCGCACCGAAGAAGTCTTGGCAGCGGGGCCGCTAGACGCCGAGTTAGTGCATCATCTGTACGCGCAAAAGGACGCGCTCGGGCTGATTCTGCGCGGGCGGCTGCATTTGGAAGAGCTGCTTGAGGCGATTATCGCGAAGAAGTTTAAGTACGCTGATATTCTCCTGCATGGGCGGCTGTCATTCTCGGCAAAGATGGACATTCTGCGGGCATCAAACGCTTTGGACGCAAAGACGTACCGAGATTTGGTGCAGATCAGCCGCCTGCGGAACGCGTTCGCCCATCATTTGTCGTCGAGTTTGAGTGTCTCAGAAGTCAGCGGGCTTTCCGACTGTCCGGCCCTGAAGGCTGTGGTGTCGAAGTTTGAATCGCCGGACGTGCGGGCACAAATTGCGCTGTTTGTACTCCGTCAGGTGCTGCTGCAGGTACTGCTGCGTCTGGCACTCCGGCATAAGCTGATAGGGCAGTCTGCGGAAACACAAAATGAGTGTTGATCAAATTTAGGGTGTGCTGCTGGCAAAGGCGCTTATTGACAGGGACGCAGTCGTGTTAGCTGTGGGCCACCGGGCAGACGGTGACAGAACGGAACCGGCACTGGAAGTGCCGGTCTACTTTGGAATGAAAGTCGCGGCGACTAGAGAGAGGAAAACCCCATGTCACAGTCTGTAGTCGCTTCGATACGCAGTAATGCTTGGCATACTTTCGCTCAATAGTAGACCGGCACTTCCAGTGCCGGTTTCCCTTGTGCGCCGGATGACGAAAATGATCCCTCCGATTGACGAGATGGCGGCTTTCGCAGCGATTGAGCGGTGCCAGAACATTTCCTGGCAGCGGGACATCCGGTAGGCGGCAGTCAAAAATCATCACTTTGTCACGTCTTTGGGACTACTCGGTCCTTGCGAACCTTTGCTCGTGTTTTACGAGCGCGGCGGCTGGTTCCGGCCTGAGCAGGGGTATGTAGTTGGATATGCTGGGGCCGTATGCCTGGGTCAAAGAGCCGCTGGTGTTGTAGGCAGGGCCTGCTCTACTCTAAACGCCAGCGGAGGATGCCGCCGGAATAGCCGGACTGAAGCTGGACTTCAATCCGAAACGCCGACGCGGTGACAGGCGTGAACGTCACGGCGTTATACTTATTCCGCCCGGTTCCGTAGGCCGATGCGCCGGCGACGGGGACCCAATTTGGGCCGGCTTTATAGGTCAAGCGCCAGGACTTCGGCACCCGGCACTGGCCGCCGCCGGTGTCGTCGTACCAGTAGACCGAAGCGGACGACATGGTTTTGGGCTTGGCGAGGTCATATTCCACCCATTCGGAGGTTCCAAGATGGTCCCACCAGGTGAAGCGCGGCGTCGTGAGGTCGGACGACTTTGCCGGCTCGGCAGGGTCGTTCAGCGCGTCCAAATCATCGTTGACATGGGAGGCGCTTGCGGCGAGGGCAGGCAGGACCGGCGGGGTCCAGTCGTGGGCGTTCAGGCCGTCGCCGATAACCGGGAACGAGGTCAAGCGCAGGCGGGCGGCTCCCATCGGGATGAGCGAGACGGTTTCAAGCGCTTCGTCCGACCTGACCGGGCTGGGCTGAA
>JAYVVR010000548.1:0-18266 GCA_043786835.1 Armatimonadota bacterium
GGGTACGTCCTTGACCTCTACGAGCGCTACCAGCAGGACCCCGCCTCGGTAGACCCCCTGACCCGCAGCACATTCCAGGGCTGGAACCCGATCGTTGTCCCGCGCAATGGTAACGGAACAAGTAATGGCAATGGGGCGGGCAATGGCAATGGGACGGGCAGTGGCAATGGGACGGGCAATGGAACGAGTCACAGCAACAGCGCTTATTCCAACGGCACAGTTGCGTTGGTCGCGCCGGCTCCTGAGCTGGACGTCATGAAGGTAGTTGGCGTGGCCCGCGTCACGCGTTTGGTGCGCGAGCTGGGACATCTAACGGCTCATATTGACCCGCTCGGTACTCCCCCGCCCGGCGACCCCAGTTTGGAGCTGTCGTCGCACGGCATTACGGAAGAGGATTTGGCGGCGCTGCCGGCCTCGGTTGTCGCCGGGCCGCTGGCCGACGGCGCAGCGAATGCCGCCGAAGCACTGGCAAAATTGCGGGCGGCTTATTCAGGCGCTATCGGCTATGAGGACGGTCACATCCAGAACGCCAAAGAGCGTGATTGGGTGCGCGAGGCCGCCGAAAGCCGCCGGTTCTTCCAAGACTTCAGCGGCGACGACAAGCGGGCAGTTCTGAAACGGCTTTCCGAGGTGGAAGGCCTGGAAAAATTCCTGCATACGACCTTTGTCGGGGCTAAGCGCTTCTCGATTGAAGGCGTAGATGCCCTGGTTCCGATGCTGGACCGGATTGTTCACGAAGCGTCGGCAGCCCACACGCACGAAGTAGTCATGGGTATGGCCCACCGGGGACGCTTGAATGTCCTTGCGCATATTTTGGGCAAGCCGTACACAGAGATTTTGCAGGAGTTTAAGTCGGCAAAAAGAGATGATGGCGCTTCGGTCGCTGGCGGCTCCCAGCAGGGCTACTCCGGCGACGTGATTTATCACGGCGGCGCACGTCTTGACTTTACTGAGACCGGTGTCGAGGAGATGCCGATTACGCTGACCCCAAACCCGAGCCATTTGGAGTTTGTAGACCCTGTCGTCGAAGGCCGCGCCCGCGCCGCCCAGGAGCAGCGTCAGCAGCCTGGCCTCCCGGTGCAGGACCCGAAAGCATCGCTTGCGATTATGATTCACGGCGACGCCGCCTTTCCCGGCCAGGGTATTGTCGCCGAGACTCTGAATCTGTCCCAGCTTCCCGGCTACTCGGTCGGCGGGACAATCCATATTATCACGAATAATCAAATCGGCTTTACGACTCTGACCGGCGACTCACGCTCGACACTCTATGCCAGCGACCTCGCGAAAGGCTTTGAGATTCCAGTGGTCCATGTCAATGCCGACGACGCTGAAGCCTGCATAGCTGCCGCCCGGATGGCATTCGCCTACCGTGAGAAGTTCGGCAAAGATTTTCTGATTGATCTCGTCGGCTACCGGCGGTGGGGTCACAATGAAGGTGAAGAGCCAGCGTATACCCAGCCGCGTATGTACGAGGGAATCCGAGCGCATCCGACGGCCCGCGCCCTCTGGGCGAAAACGCTTGAAGCGTCGGGCATCGTTACCGAAGCCGAGGCGTCGGCAATGCTCGCGGACGTCATGCAGCGTCTGTCCGATGCCCGCACCCAGCCGTCGGGCAAAGGTCTTGCAAAGGGCCTGCCGACGCCGGAAGTTCTTGCAGAAGACGCAAAGCGCATCAAAACCTCTGTTCCCGCCGAAGAGCTGATTGAGCTCAACGAGGCGCTTCTCGTTCGGCCCGAAGGCTTTACGGCGAACGCAAAGCTGGACCGACTGGCCTTGCAGCCAAGACGGGCTGCGCTTTTGGCTTCCGGCGGCATTCGTTGGTCTCATGCCGAAGCGCTGGCATTCGCGTCCATTCTTGCCGACGGCACTCCTATCCGGCTTTCCGGGCAGGACGTGCAGGCAGGGACATTCAGTCAGCGGCACCTCGTTCTGCATGACTCGAATACCGGTGAGACTTACTGCCCGCTGCAAGCCCTGCCGGGAGCAAAGGCCTCGTTTGCCGTTTACAACAGTCCCCTCTCGGAGAATGCCGTACTTGGCTTCGAGTACGGCTATTCGATGCATGCGACCGGATGCCTCGTGCTGTGGGAAGCCCAGTTCGGCGACTTTGCGAACGGCGCCCAAGTAATTATTGACCAATTTATCGCGTCTGGCAACTCCAAATGGCAGCAGACTCCCTCTCTCGTGCTGCTGCTTCCGCATGGCTATGAAGGTCAGGGGCCGGAGCATTCGGCGGCGCGGCTCGAGCGCTACTTGCAGCTTGCGGCGAACGGCAATATGCACATCGTCTACTGCACGACCGCCGCCCAGTATTTCCATGTCCTGCGCCGTCAAGCCGCGATGCTGGAAGAGACGCCGCGCCCACTGATCATGATGACCCCGAAAGGACTGCTGAAAGTAGACAAGCCGCCAGTCGGCTCGTCGCTGAGCGATTTGTCCGAAGGCGCGTTCCAGCCGGTTCTCGACGATCCACGCTCGGGTGAGCGCAACAGCGGCGTCACTCGCCTGATTCTCTGCTCCGGCAAAGTCTATGTGGATTTGGCTGCTCGCGAAGATTTTCAGGCAGCAGATACGGTCGCGGCGGCCCGGATTGAAGAGCTGTATCCGTTCCCCTACCCCGAGATGAAGGCGATGCTGGCGACCTATCCTGCGCTGACTGAAGTGGTCTGGCTTCAGGAAGAACCGCGCAATACCGGAGCCTGGGTTTTTATCTCGTCCCGCGTCCGCGAAATCCTGCCGCCAGGCGTGTCGCTGAACTATATCGGCCGCCCGAAGTCCGCTTCGCCATCTGAAGGCTCCTCCCGCCGCCATGCGGTCGAGCAGAACCGTATTTTGTCCGCTGCCCTCAGCGAAATTCCGGCGCCGGTCCCAAACGGCGCAAAATCGAAAAGGAGCGCCCCTGTCCATGCCCGCTGAGATCCGTGTCCCACAGATGGGAGAGTCAGTCACTGAAGCCACCATTTTGCGCTATATGAAGGCTGTCGGCGACACTGTCGCGTCCGGCGAAGCCATTGCCGAGCTTGAAACCGACAAAGTCAATGTCGAAGTCCCTGCCGACAGCGCCGGCGTTATTCAAAGCTTCGCCCATGCCGAAGGGGATACCGTTGCCGTCGGCGACGTTTTAGCCGTCATCGGCGACGCTGCCGTTGTACCTGCGCCTGTTGCGTCTGTCGAAGTCCCCCCCACCCCCAAGAATGGGGAAGCAATGGCCCGGAATGGCGGTGCACCACTCTTTGTACCTGCCGCGTCGCCATTAGCACGCACACTGGCCGAAGAGGCCAAGCTCGACTTATCGCAGGTCAAAGGCACCGGTCCCGCCGGACGCATCACTAAAGACGATGTTACCAGCTACTTAGGTTTAGGCAGCAGCCAGGCCACCCCTGCTCAGACCGCCCCTGCTCAGGCCGCCGAGCGCCAGGAAGAGCGGGCCGCCGAATACGGCACATCGCGTCCTGTTCAAACGCCAGTCCCACCTGTCTCTGTTCCGGCTCCACTGAGGCCCACATCAGGCCCGATATCCACAGCGTTAGGCCGGCCTGAAGAGCGCGTCAAGATGACCCGGCGCCGCCAGACTATTGCGACACGACTTGTTGAGACCCAGCGTACCGCCGCGATGCTGACGACCTTTAACGAGATTGACATGACTGCCGTGATGGCAATTCGGGCAAAGCGTAAAGATACGTTCAAAGAAAAGAACGGCATCGGCCTCGGCTTCATGTCGTTTTTTACGAAAGCGTCTATCGGAGCTTTGAAGGCATTCCCGCTGCTGAACGCCGAAATCCAGGGTCTGGAGATTGTCAAAAAGGGCTACTACGACATCGGCATCGCCGTCGGCACCGATGAGGGTTTGGTTGTCCCCGTTGTCCGGGACGCCGACCAGAAAACGTTTGCCGGCATCGAGAAAGCGATTGCGGACCTCGCCAAACGTGCCCGCGAAAACTCGCTTACTCTGCCGGAGCTTCAAGGCGGCACGTTCACCATTACCAACGGCGGCATCTTTGGCTCGATGATGTCCACGCCGATCTTAAATGGTCCGCAGGTCGGCATTCTCGGCCTGCACAAGATCGAGCCGCGCCCGATAGCGTTAAATAACGAAGTCGTCATCCGCCCAATGATGTATGTCGCGCTCTCCTACGACCACCGAATAGTAGACGGCGGCGAGGCTGTGCGCTTTTTGGTCAAGATCAAAGAGCTGATTGAAGACCCCGAAGCCTTGCTTTTGGAGGGGTAATTTAGAAAATAAAAGCCGCCCCGGTCAGTGTGACCGGGGCGGCTTTGTCTTGACAAACCATTTATATAGAGGTATAACTATATCGTGATAATAAAGGACGACAATACTGTGCCGCTTATTGACATGGAAACGCTGGAAAGGGTCGCTCCCATCATTCGGAATGCCGCACATCCAACGCGCCTGCGGATTTTGGACTTTCTGCGTCAGCAGGAGCGGCCCTGCACGGTCACGGAGATTACGGAGGCGGCAG
This sequence comes from Armatimonadota bacterium, assembly GCA_043786835.1. Taxonomy (GTDB): domain Bacteria; phylum Armatimonadota; class Armatimonadia; order Armatimonadales; family Capsulimonadaceae; genus JANXMY01. The sequence continues at coordinate 4,482 of JAYVVR010000548.1, forward strand.
GAATCGGTCAGGCGCTTGTCAGCCAGCAGCTTCGCATTTTGAAAGATCAAGGCATTTTGTCTGCCCGACGCGAGGGCAACTTTGTGCTGTACGCTGTTGCCGACCGAAGCGTTTTGCTGCTGCTTGACTGTATCCGGCAGCATCAGATGCGGTGAATAAACAAGAGGTATTGCTGAATTAAACATAGCAGCATATCTACATTAATAGAGATAACAGGAGACGGTAAACAGAATGGCTCAGGATAAAATCACGGTTCAGGAAGCGGCAGCCGCCCTGGAACATGGCAATGCTTTGCTGCTTGATGTTCGCGGTTTTGACGAGTTTGCGGCGGGCCATGTGCCGTCTGCCCTGTGTCTTCCCCTGCCCGACTTGGAGCGGCGGGCAGGCGAAGTTCCGACAGATCGCCCTGTCCTTGTCTTCTGCCAGTCGGGGGGACGCAGCGCCCTTGCGGCGGAGCGGCTGCGTGCGCTCGGCATGGACAATGTCGCCGATGTCACCGGCGGCTTTCAAGCCTGGCAGCAAGCTGGCCTTCCCGCCTCGAAGCAGAGAGGCGTTTTTCCGTTGGAGCGGCAGGTACGGATCGCCGCCGGACTGCTGGTTCTCAGCTTTTGCGGGGCCGGGCTGTTAATCAGCCCACACTTCTTTTACGGGGCCGCGCTGATCGGGTTTATGCTGGCGCTGACGGGAACGCTGGGCATCTGTCCGATGATGTCGGCACTAAAGCTCATGCCCTGGAACCGGACTGTTTGAGGCAAAAGAGAAGACAAAGGAGCGAAAGATGGACACGACTTTTCCGCAGTATCGGAAGCATTTGCAGGGGCTGATCGGGGAGCTGCGAACCGGCATCCCCGGCACGATGAAAGGGTTTGGACTGCTGCATCACGAAAGCATGAAGGCCGGACAGATCAGCCAAAAGCACAAGGAGCTGATGGCGCTGGGCATCGGGATCGCGTCGCGCTGTGACGGCTGCATCGCGTTTCATACCCATGAAGCCCTCGCGCACGGGGCGACGCGTGAGGAGATCGGCGAAACTATCGCGGTTGCAATTTCGATGGGCGGCGGTCCGGCCCTGATGTACGCCGCCCACGCAATGGAGGCCCTGGGCCAGTTCGAGGCAGAACAGCCGATGGTCTGACAAAAAGCCGCCCCGGTCAGTGTGACCGGGGCGGCTTTTTGCCGGGTTGTGCTTAAAGTCCGGGGACTGGCGGGACGACTGGGGGCGGGGGCGCGCCGGGATACGGGACGCTGAGACTGCATTTTTGGAACGCGAAGATCCAGTAGCCGGCGTAAGGACTAAGCGAGTCGGTCGCCGGGTTCAGCTTGAGGTATGCGCTTGAACCGGCAGGGAACGTATACAGAGTCGGCTGAACGACGGTTGGCGTTGACGGGAGCAGCCCGGAAGTGCCGGTCGAGCTGACGACTGAGATCGTCGCCAGCGGCGCGGGAACCTGGAACGGATCACCAATCTGGTTCCAGCCCTGCTGCAGCGGAATGGTGAACGCCTGCGCCGGAGCCGGGGTTCCAGCAACGTGCAGGTAGTTCGCGCTCGGGAACCCAACCCAGTAGCCCTGGCCGAGACGCAGGGTGTCGGCAGGCGCGGTCGGGGAGAACAGATAGCTGCTGAGTGCGGGCGAGTACTGGATCAAACGGGCGCTTCGGCCGGAGGCGACGACCGGTACGCTGAAAATGCCCGCGAAGTCGGCGATCCCCGAATAGTCGAACGGAGCGGAGATCATCTGCAAGCCTACAGGATAGGTATAAGCAGGAGTGAGGATGAACGGCAAAATGGCTGCTGCGCCGATACCAAGCGCCGGCTCGATTTGAGATGTGCCAGTGAACTTTGTTGTCGTCGGTGCGGTGAGAGTGCTGGTGTTCACCGCGATCTTCAGCGTCAGGCCGCTCGGGACCGAAAGCGTATACGCCCCGGTCGCGTCTGTAATTGTCGAATCGGCGACGGTTCCGGTCGTAGAGACAATCGCCGAGACGGTCACGCCGACAAGCGGAACCGGCGGGAGGCTGTTGTCGGTGACGGTTCCCGAAAGAGTCGCCGTGCCGGTGCCCTGGCTGGCATTGAATGACAGCGCAGCGAGAAGCGATGCGCCTCGGAACGAGCCGAGGCCGGACGCGTCATCGTATCCGGTACCGGCATGGTAGAAGAGGTTATCGCCGGTGACAATATCGTGGAAGTTTGCCGAATAGCTGCTGCCGGACACAATCGGGTACAGCAGAGGGTTGACGAACCCAACCGAGCCGAGACCGTTCAGGGTGCGCTGCTGGTTGACGAGTGCCGCATAGGCTGCCCAGAGGGGGGCGGCGGCGGACGTGCCGCCGACAACTTCCGCAGCGCCTTTGGTCGTGTCTGTGCCTGTATTGCCGACAAAAATCGAGTAGCCGGTGTTCGGGTCGGCGTTTAATGAGACGTCAGGCACTTCACGGCGGATAGGGGACACGCCGACCCTTCCTTGATACGCGGGCTTTGCCCAAAAGCTGCTGATCCCGCCGCCGCTGCCTTCCGGGTTCACTGAAGATGTGCCTGCGCTCCACACGACTTCGCCGCCGTACAGTCCGGGCGTCGCGACTCCTGCGGTCGTGGTGCCGGGCTTGGTGTAGCTGAGAGTGGTGCCGCCGACTCCCGTGGCGTAGGGCTGCGACGCCGGGTTGTCGGTGACCGGAGTAGTCAGGCCGGTAGAGACGATGGTTGTTCCTGTTCCCGTTGTGATGATCTGGTAACCATCATACGCGCCGCTGTCGCCGGACGCGCAGAAAAGCGACTGGCCCTGCGCAGCCATCTGCTGAAAAATCGTATTTTCCCCGCTGATAATGGTTGGGTCTTCGGAAGGCTCGTCAATCCCCCAAGAGCAGCTGATGACCTGCAGGAGCGGCTTATTGCTGCCATCCGGGTTTTTGTCATTCGCCATTGCCGTGAAAAGCGTGATCGGAGCGGCAGCGTCTGTTCGCTGGTCCGTTTCGTAAACGTAAACGCCGGTGGCGGCGGGGGCCAGCGCAAGGATCATGTCAATGTCGAGCGTGACCTCGGTTTTGCCACCGACGTCAATCGGGATGCCTTTGAACCCGCCCAAAAGAACCGGAGTGACAGATGAGGCGGTCCCGGTCAGCACGGTCGGCAGCGAGAACTGGGCAGCGTACTGGGCGATGTCGCCGGCCACATACCCGTCCAGCTCAAAGAGGCCGATGTTCTGGCCTGCGCCGGTCAAAGCGCCTGCCGGGGCGGCGAAGCTGGTTCCATACAGAGGGGTGATCCCGGACAGCTCGTAGGCATATTTGATGTCGTTCGGTGACAGTCCGCCGAGCGGCCCGCTGCCGGTCCCGCCGCCGCCGGTAATCGGGGCGGGCGCGTTCGGGTCGAGACGTCGGAAGTGGGGGTGCATCCGAGCAAGGTTGTTCAGCCCCGCAATCCCGGCGACACGCACGGCGACTGAGCGCGGCAGGACCGGGGCGGCGCTGTTAGAGTACGCAAGCAACCCATTCGCTAAACGGTAGCGGTCCATTCGAACGCCGAACGCGGCCTCGATCTTTGCCGACGGTCCGGCGACATTCAAAAGTGTCCGGCCCTCTGATTTGCCCGTAATCGTCAGCCCCTGAGCGCGGGCGTAGGCAGTGACGGCGTCATAGTCCGCCTGTGTCGGCCCAAATTTCGCCGTAAACTCCGGCGGCGTCAGAAACTGGTGGAACAGCGGGTCGCCGGGCGTGTATTGCCGGCGCAGAAGCTCGGCAAGCTGGGCCTGGTTTCGGAGCGGCAGGATCAGCCCGGCATGAACCGCCGAAGCCGGGTCCAGCCGGCCCATCAGGTGGGCGGACCGGAGGCGAGACTGCGGCGAGACCGCACCGGACAGCGCGACGCGCGGTTCGGCAGCATGGACGGCAGGGGCCAGCAGAGCGAGGGCCGCAAAAGTTGTTGAAAGTAACCGCATCTTGGCGGGGGAAATCTTGGCAGGCATCAAGAACAAGCTCCTTCAATCGGAAAAGAACATTCAGAGAAGAGACGGGGAAAGAATCAGGTGTGTTTCTCTATTATAAAGCAAAGATGCCACGCTGTCAAGTCAAGTGTCAAAGCCGGTGGCCGAAAGGATCGTCGCGAAGCTGGCCGATGCGGCAAAGACGCAGCCCCAGGTAGACCGGCAGGGCGAGAACGGTGTTGTAAAGCACTTCTTCGCCGGTTCCTATCAGCCACCGGCGGGAATGATGCAGGGCAAAACTCGGGGCAATTAGTGTCCCGATACTTTCCGCGAGCATAGTCGCGGCAAGTGTCACAAGTGGCGGAACCAGCAGGTTAGAGCGGATCAGGCTGCTGCCGAGGCTGCCGGCAAACGCTCCGGCGACAATGCGGCTAGCGAACACGCTGCCGTAAGCTGCCGGAAACGACGACGCCGCCAGCAAGCCTGCCCAGAAGCCGAGAAGGCTGCCGCGCAGGCTGCCGACGAGGAGAGCGCTGCTGCTGAGAACAACAAGCGGCAAATCGGGCTGAGCGCCCCGAAAGGCAATTGCGTGAGCGACCCGCCCCTGCAAAACCGCGGCCAGCCAGACAAAAAGCGCAGCCAGCAATACCTGGCGGGTCGGAATCATCGCGGCACGGTTCCCGGCTGGGGAGGCGGCGCTGCCGAGGGGCCGGGCGCCGGCGGATCGTTCTGAATGACGAACGCTTCGTTAAGATGGTCGAAGTCAGCGGCAGGATGCAGAACAGCGGTTTGCAGAGACCGCGTTTTGTCGACTGAGATGGAGGAAATCGTCCCGAGCGGGAGAGCGCCTGGGAACACCCCGCCGAGGCCGGAGGTGACCACACTATCGCCGAGATGCAGCTTGGCGTCGCTTCGCAGGTAAGTCACCTGCATCCGACCCGCGCCAACGCCCTGGCACAGACCAACAGGCTCGTGCAAAGTATGGTTTCGGACCAAAGCCCCGACAGAGCTGCCGGTGTCGGTCAGCAGCAGGACATTGCTGGAACCGGGCGAGGCGTCCAGCACCTGCCCGGTCAGCGCTCCGCCTGGGGACAGCACAACCGACCGCGGATGCACCCCATGGGCACTGCCCTGATTCAATGTCAGCGTGTCGAAGCTGGGGTTTGGTTTGAGAGCCGTCACCTGAGCAGCAAGCAGGGGCCGGAGCGATGCCTGCTCAAAACCCAGCAGACGGCGCAGGCGGGCGTTCTCGGCCTGAGCGGTTCGCAGGTCGGCATTCTGCGCCGATAGCTCCAGCACTTTTTTGTTCAAGTCAGCATTCTCGCGGGCCAGGCCCGGACCGGCCAAAAGCGAGCCGGCGCTGAGGTGCCAGCGCTGCCCGAGGCGGGCGACCAGAGCCTGTGCAGGCACCAATCCTCGGTCCCGGATTGTGCGCGTCACCGGATCTGTCTGCCCTCGCGAGACTGACCGGGCATGAAGGACCGTCAGCAGACCGCAGGCTGCGAGGGCCAGCAGCATGGCTCCAAGACGCCATTTATCGCGCGGAGGTCGCATAAAGCTCTGTTCTTAGGGAAGCGGTTACGCTCGGATCGGCATCGAATAGTGGCCCAGCCGGGTTTCGGTCAGCAGCACCGAGCGGAGGGCGCTCGAACGGGAGGCTTCATCGAGGCATTTGCCGGTTCCGATGACGACGCAGGAAAGCGGGTCGGGCGCGATATGCACCGGCATCCCCGTTTCGCGGGAGATCAAACGGTCTAGCCCACGCAGAAGAGCACCACCGCCTGCCAGCACAATACCGCTGTCCATGATATCGGCGGACAGCTCTGGCGGCGTGTCTTCGAGTGTTTCTTTGACGGTCTCAACAATTGCATTGATCGGGTCAGCAATCGCTTCTCGCACCTGCTCCGACGTGATGGTGGCCGAGCGCGGCAGACCGGTCAGTAAGTCGCGCCCACGCACCTGCATGGTCAGCTCCTGCTCCAGAGCTGATGCCGAGCCGATCGTGATTTTGCACTCTTCGGCGGTCCGGTCGCCGATAAAGAGGTTGAACTGCTGGCGGACATAAGTGACAATCGCTTCGTCAATCTCGTCCCCGGCAATCCGGATAGACCGAGCGGCAGCCATTGCGCCAAGCGAAATCACGGCGACTTCTGAGGTTCCGCCGCCGATGTCTACGATCATCGAGCCGATGGGTTCTGAGACGGGCAGGCCCGCGCCGATCGCGGCGGCCATCGGCTCTTCAATCAAATAGGCTTCTTTTGCGCCGGCTTTTTTGGTCGCTTCAATGACCGCCCGGCGCTCGACTTCGGTGATGCCCGACGGGATGCCGACAACAACGACCGGGTGAACAAAACCTTTGCGGCGGTGGACTTTTTCAATAAAATAACGCAGCATCCGCTCGGTCTGGTCAAAGTCGGCGATGACGCCGTCTTTCAAGGGGCGAATGGCGATAATGGAGTTTGGAGTACGCCCCAGCATCCGCTTAGCTTCCTCACCGACTTCAATCACTTGATTGGTCTGCCGGTTGACTGCGACGACACTGGGTTCGCGCAGAAGTATCCCCCGGCCCTGGACATGAACGAGAGTATTGGCCGTGCCGAGGTCAATGCCCATGTCGCGCGAGAACCGACCCGACATCCGCCGTATGAAGTTGAACATGTAAAGGGTGCCGCTCCTGGAGTTCGGACTGATGACCACTGCCGCGCCACGTCCTAATGTCCATTATAGCACATATGTCAGGCGAATGGGCGACCGCCGAAGAATCTTGCCCTGCACACCGGCATGCGACCGCCGTCCGGCAGAAGTAGACATATACCAAGTAGGCAAAAATCGCCGGACTTTGTTCGAGGCCGGTGATTTTGTGTTCCAAGCAGGCTTGATAAATGCCTAATCAGGCAGGTACGCTGACGAGTTCCATAGACTTTGCCCGTATCCATCCTGTCATTCCAATGGCAACCGTCAGCCTATATCCTTTAATTTCGTTTTCGATTAAATAGGCAAGAACGCTTTCTTCGGAATGGTTCCAAACCCCCGGCCAGAGATAGCTGCGCCCATGCTCGAACCAGTCGCGATCTTCCGCATAAATACTTTCTGTCGTTACTTCGTAAACGTCTGAGATAATCGTCATAAAGTTGTCGCCCTCAAACCGATAACCGACAACCTCCGTGAAGACAACATCTGTGAACTCTCGTGAGGTCGGGTGCTGGTAAGAGGTGTGCAAGACGATTTTCTTTTTATCTGCGTCTACATGATAAGAATGCAAGTTGTTGCCGTGAACCGAAATTTCCATTGTTCTCCTTGCACAATTCCTGGAATGAAATTCCAGGGCTTCTGAAGGGCGATTGTCTGCCTTCGCAGACATCAGATAGCCTCCCGGAACGTGTCCTATGTCCGCGCAGGCGGACAATCGCTTTATCGAAAACCCGGATTTCCAATCCGGGAAGAATTACGCAAGAGGTCTAGTTTCTTCTGCGGCTCAAGCTTGTTCCTCGGCTTGCGCTTCCACCCCCGCCGCAAGTTTCTGGAACTCTTCCTCCGTCAGCACCGTGACGCCGAGCGTCCGGGCTTTTTCAAGCTTGCTGCCTGCGCTCTCACCCGCCACCACATAATCCGTCTGCTTGGAGACCGATGACGACACCCGGCCGCCGAGCTTTTTGACCGTTCCCTCGGCGTCGCCACGCGTCATAGTTGTCAGCGTTCCCGTGAAGACGAACGACTTGCCGGCGAACGTGTCCGCAGACGGCGTGAACTCGTCGGCAGCCGGCTCGATGCCTGCCGCTTTGAGTTTTAGCAGCAGCTCGGTCGTTTCCGGCTGGCCGAAGAACGCGACGATATGCTCGGCGGTGGTCAGGCCGATGTCGTAGATAGACGCCAGCTCTTCAGTGGTCGCTGCCGCCAGCTTTTCCAAAGAGCCGAAGTGCCGGGCGAGTATCTCCGAAGCATGGTCGCCGATCATGCGGATGCCCAGCGCAAAAACGAGGCGCGGCAGGGGTGGGCACTTGCTGCCTTCAATCGCCGTAAGGATGTTGTCCGCCAGCTTGTCGCCCATGCGCTCCAGCGGCAGCAAGGCTTCTTTTTTGAGGGAGTAAAGATCGGCGGCGTCTTTGATTAGCCCCTGCTCGACTAATTGCGCGGCGTGTTTCTCGCCGAGCCACTGGATGTCCATCGCCCGACGGGACACGAAGTGGATAATCCGCTGGACATTCTGGCCGGGACAGCCTTGCGAGTTCGGGCAGCGCGTGACCGGCGTGTTTTCCGGGCGCACCAGCAGGGTTCCGCAGGCCGGGCAGAACTCCGGCAGCTTGTACGGAACACTGCCCTCAGGGCGGGCTTCTAAGACGACTTGAACGATTTCGGGGATCACGTCGCCGGCTTTTTGGATGATGACCGTGTCGCCGATACGGACATCTTTGCGGTCTATTTCTAATTGATTATGCAAAGTCGCCCGCTGCACCACCGAGTTTGGCGGCAGGGTAACGGCCTCGACAATCGCGACCGGCGTCACCGCCCCGGTGCGCCCGACCGACGCCAATATGTCTAAAATCTTCGTGCGTCCCTGCTGGGCGGGGAACTTATAAGCGATCGCCCAGCGCGGGGTCCGGGACAAAAAGCCCAAATCCTGCTGCTGGTCGAAGTCGTTGACTTTGACAACGATGCCGTCAATGTCGTACGGCAGGGTCTCTTTCTTCCCGGTCCATTCGGCAACATAGGCGATGACGGCGTCAATGTCCGGGTTGACCCGGACATTCGGGTTTGTCCGCATCCCCCACCCCTGCAAAGTTTGGAGCAGGCCCATCTGCGAACTTGCCGCGGGGGCGCTGACCGACCCAAGCGCGTACAAAAAGGCTGACAGCTTGCGCTTTGCCGTCACCGCCGGGTCAAGCTGACGAACAGAACCCGCGGCGGCATTGCGCGGGTTGGCGAACACCGGCTCCCCGGTGGTTTCGCGCTCCGCGTTGATCCGGGCAAACTCCTTGTGGCCCAAATACACTTCGCCGCGTATCTCGGCAAGCTCCGGGAACGGAGAGCGCAGGCGCAGGGGGAGGCCGGCCACGGTTTTGATGTTCGCCGTAATATCCTCACCGACAACGCCGTCGCCGCGCGTTGCCGCCGTTTGGAACTGCCCGTTCTCGTAGGTCAGCGAGACAGCGAGGCCGTCAATCTTCAGCTCGGTGACATACTCGACCGCCGCGTCCGCTGCCAGTCCCAAATGGCGCTTGACTTTCTCATCGAATGCCCGCAGCTCGTCGTCATTGAATGCGTTCGCGAGCGACAGCATCGGCTGCTTATGCGTGTACGGTTTGAAATCCGACTGCGGCGATGCCCCCACCCGCTGTGTCGGCGAGTCGGCGGTCACAATTTCCGGGTGCGCTGTTTCGAGATCGCTTAGCTCCCGCAGAAGCCGGTCATAGTCCGCGTCCGCCATTTCCGGCTGGTCGAGGACATGGTACAGATAGTTCGCGTGGTTCAGCTTCGTCCGCAGGTCTTCCGCCCGCGCCGCATCTTTTTGCAGTGTGTCCATAGGGAAAGATTGTACCCGAAGAAGTGAAGGCAGAAGAGAGGGCGAACGTGGATACAGAAGGGCAAGCAGGGAAGGGCAAATAGGGAATGGGAAGGGCGAACCCCCATATTCGCCCCTACGGGCTTCCGAGGTGGCCCGTAGAGATAGCCCCGTGCCTGCCCTGAGTCTTTAGGCCTGCCCTGCATCTTTATGCCTTATTTTTCTTTCTCGTTTGCCTATTGACGATACCTGTAGTCCTGTGCTATACTGGGCGCTATGAATAAGCCACAAAGTTTAGGCGATCAAGAGCTGGCCCTGCTGCATTATGTCACCGACCATGCCCCCGTGACGGTGCGCGAGGCGGCGGCAAAGTTCGGCGAACCGCATGGCCTGGCCCGGACGACAATTCTCACGATGATGGAGCGCCTGCGCCTCAAAAACTACCTAATACGCTCTAAGGACCAGAGCGCGTTTCAGTACAAACCCGTTGTCGCCAAAACTGAGCTGATGCGGTCTCTCGTCAAAGACTTCGTCGAAAAGTCGCTGGGCGGGTCGCTTTCACCGTTTGTCGCGTACTTGAGCGAAGCCAAGCTGTCGGAGCGCGAGCTGGCTGAGCTGCGAAAGATGCTGGACGCGCCGGGTGAAGGGTAGAACGGAAAGCGAGGGAATAAATTCCTCTCTGCCGAATGCAGAGAGGAATTTACTCCCTCGCACATCGCTTTGGAGAGCTATACACGATGGCATCAGCCTCAAATTATATGCTTCAAATCGGAAACGCCTGCTTGTGGGGCAGTGTTGCGATTGCCGCCGTCTACGCGCTTTGCCGCCTCCTGCCGCATCTGCCTGCTGGAGTCCGGGCATGGCTGTGGTGGCTGGCGTGTGCCAGGCTGCTGCTGGGTCTTTGGATTGCCGCGCCGATTAACCTGCCTGTTTTGCCGGCTTCTGCCCCATCCCCGTTCGCTGTTTCCGCCACTGCCGCACCGCCGAAAGCGCAGACTATTGTATCATCCAAGCGCCGCGATTTGGCAGTTGCCGCCATGCTGCCATGCTGCCTGCCGCAGCAGTGTCCCCAACTTCTGCCCGGCAGGTACCGAGATGGCCGCTGGTTCTGCTTGCGGCCTGGCTCCTAGGGATAGGCGTATCGCTGGCACTGATTGCCCGTCAAAGCATCGCGATGGCAGAGATTCGGCGCGGAACTGTTCCCGCACTGCTGCCTAATTTCGACTTGAAGGCGCTTGCCGCGCAGATCGGACTGCGGCGGGTTCCGCGCGTCGTCACCGGCCCAAACGTCTTGACGCCGTGCGTCGCCGGCTGGCTGCGCCCGACTATTCTGCTGCCGCCGAACTTCAGCGAAATACTCACGCCGGGCGAGCTGCGGCTGGCTTTGGCACATGAGCTGGCCCATGTCAAGCGCTGTGACCTGCCTCTTGCAGTCGTTCCAATGCTGGCCCGAGCACTGTTTTTTTTCAATCCATTGGTCTGGACCGCAACCACCGAATGGGCGGCGGCACGGGAAGAAGCCTGCGATACGCTGGCACTGCTAATCACAAACACGCCCCACGCCGAATACGGTCGGCTGCTACTGAAGCTGGCGGACCCGAAAGCGAATGCCCTGGCGCTGGGATTGTCGCCCGGCTACCACAGCCTGCGCCGCCGCCTAGTCAGCCTTGCTTACGCCAAACAAACGCCGCGCTGGGCGCGTTTTCTGGTGTTGGCCCTACCCCTGCTGCTGCCCTGGCATCTATCCGCAGCGCTGCCGGTACACTCGGTTTCCCTTGCCGGCGCAGCGCTGACGAGCTACACAGTGACGCCGATTGCGGGCGGGCTGGACGGCAGTGTTTCCGGCCTAAACAATAGTGGGCAGGCCGCACTCTCGGCGGACACGCAGGGGTACGTTGGCGGCGAGAACACTCTGGCGGCGGTCGGCGCTCTGCCGAAGCACCATGCAAGTTTTGCCTACGCCATCAATAATGCCGGACAGGCAGCAGGGGCGTCGTTCAATATTTTGGGCCATGCGCGGGCGTTTGTTTGGGACGGCGTAACCCATAAAATCGGCTCCCTGCCGGGCTACCCGTACAGCGAAGCGCGGGGCATCAGCGACACCGGAGAGATCGTCGGCTTTGCCGAAACAGGCCGGCCCGACCGTCTCCACGCCTGGGTCAGCCGTGCGTTCTTCCGTCAGCCCAGCGGACAGCCGGTTGATCTCGGTACGCTCGGCGGCCCGTACAGCGCGGCTTACGCCGTGAATGCTATAGGAACCGTCGCCGGCAAAGCGGACACCGACAGCAGTGTTACTCATGCGTTCACCTGGAACGACACTGGCGGAATGACCGACCTCGGCACGCTGGGCGGCGCAAACAGCGCAGCCTATGCCGTCAGCAGCGCCGGCGCGATTGCCGGCGTTTCTGAGACAGCGGACAATACCCGTCATGCGTTTTTGTTTGCAGAAGGCCGGATGCACGATTTAGCTCCCCTGCCTGGCACGGATAGCAGCGCCGCGTATGCCGTCAGCGCGGACGCTTCTGTCGCCGGCATATCGCAGACAGGCGGCGTCAAACGCGCAACGCTCTGGCAAGACGGCAGGCCGACCGACCTGAACACGCTGCTCCCGGCCCAGTCCGGCTGGGTGCTGACTGAAGCACGCGCCGTCAACGACCACGGCCAAATCGCCGGCCAGGGCCTTTTGGACGGTAAACCCTGCGCGTTTTTGCTGACGCCGAGATAGAGATCCCAAATGATAACAAAACCGTGTTTTTCGACTTCTTTAACTACATTTGTCATCTCGGCGGCACTGCTTCTTGGACCGGCACCCGTCTACGCCCACACGCGCTACAACATCGTAGACTTAGGCAAACTGGTGCGGAGCGCTGGCCCACCGAACGGAGCGATGGCAATCAACGACCGAGGCCAAGTTGTTGGCGGCAACTCTGGACATGGATTTCTGTGGACAGACGGAAAAGCAGTTGATTTAGGCACCCTGCCGCCGGTGAGTGTGGAGGATTACACCGTCGAGGCTGCCTACGGAATTAATAACAAAGAGCAGATTGTCGCCAGCTCCGGCAGTTTTGGCCCGATTTTCATGAGCGGGCTGCAATTTGCTCGCGGAGTGCTGATCGAGAACCGAGAAGCACGGCAATTTACGCACCACAATTCCTCATTTATTCCCTATGCTATCAACGACAGCGGTGAGATTGTCGGACTGGACGGCTATCGGGGCTTTTTCTATGCTCACGGCAAATTCATCCAACTTGGAACGCTGAGTAAAGTTCCGAACGGCAATTACAGCACAGCACGAAACATCAATCAAAAGGGCCAAGTTGTCGGCTGGACAACTGTCAGCATTGGTAGCGGCACGAACCGAAACAAACTCGCCGACCACGCGTTTTTGTGGCAGCGCGGCATGAACGAGGGCCGGATGCGCGACCTCGGCACACTGTCCGGCACCAGTGGCAGTGAGGCATACAGCATCAATAACAAAGGTGAAGTGGTCGGGGCGGCAGACGGATACGCAGGCCGCACTTCTGGTGACTTCGCTGACAATCATGCCCAAGCATTTTTATGGCGAAGCGGCAAAATGATGAGCTTAGGGCTGCTTCCCGGCGGCAAGAGCTGCGAAGCATTCGGTATCAATGACAACACGGCGATTGTAGGAAGCTGCGATGCGCGGGCATTTCTTTGGCATAACGGCAAAATGACGGACTTGAACGATAATCTTCTTCCTGCGTCCGGCTGGGTTTTAGAAGAAGCACAGGTGATCAACAATCCGGGCCAGATTGCCGGTATCGGCACTTTCAACGGCGAAGGGCATCTGTTTTTGCTGACGCCGGCGGGTTAAGACAACGTAGGGATTAAAGAGTCGTGGGATTGAAATCCTACGACTCTTTGTTGCTCCGCTCTTTACTCAAACACTTCCGATTTACGAAAGGCATTCCAATATGACCAAATTTGTTGTTTTGACGCCGCGACAGACTACAAAAGCAGTTAATCAAGGCGCTGTTTCTCGTGACCGGCGGCGCACACCAACCCTGCCGGCGACGTGGCTGCTGTTCTTTGGAACGCTTATGGGGGGGGTATTTGTGGTTCTTGGCTCACTCAAAGCCAAAGCTGCCGTAGTCGGCGCTGACTATGTGCCAAGTTTTGCTGGGGATAATCAAAAAGCGGTTGGTGTCCTCGCGCTTCCATTGGGCAACGATATCATGGCTGTAAAGCATTCGGCCGTCGCCCTGAGAGGCAATTTCGAGATGGCTGGTAGAGGTTGCGGTGTCGCCGGAAACGCTGATAACCGGCAGCGACTGGGTAATCTTGACGGGCTGGCCACCGCGGACTTTGTTCAAAAGAAACCGTAGCTGGACCGGGCTAGGGACATTC
>JAYVVR010000549.1:0-2434 GCA_043786835.1 Armatimonadota bacterium
GCCTACTGGGAAACCCAGTACCATGTCGACGGCTTCCGATTCGATTTGCTTGCCATGTTCACGCCGCAGACGGTCACTGCAATCTCGCAAACCCTTCACAAGCTCCGCCCGGACATTCTGCTGTACGGGGAGCCGTGGACCGGCGGTGGCCCCACCCGCTTCGGCAAAGGATCGCAAAAGGGCCTCGGCGTCGGGGTCTTTAACGACAATATCCGCACGGTCATCCGAGGCGATTTAAATGGAAAGTCACCGGGCTTCGCACTCGGTGGCAGAGCTGATACGGCAAAGCTCGAGGCGGCAATCAGCGGCTCCCCGGACTTTGCCCAGGCCCCGACCGAAGCCATGAACTATGTGTCTATCCATGACGACGAAACGCTCTTTGATAAAATCACTCAGACACTGCCAAACGCCGATACACTAGATAAGCAGGCGCTGAAGCTTTCGGGGGCAATGGTACTTTTCAGTCAAGGAGTTCCAATTCTCGAAGGCGGTGCGGAGATGGGTCGGACCAAAAATGGGAATAGCAATTCCTATAATCTGGGCGACCCGGTCAACCATTTCGACTGGTCGCGCGGCACAAAATTCGCCGACGTTTCCGCTTATTACGCTGGCATGGTTGCTGTTCGCCGCACCCACCCGGCGTTCCGCTGCTCCACAGAAGCGCTGGTCAGACAGACGCTGACTTTCCTGCCTGTAGGCAGTCTGCCGGCAAAAACGTCTGCGTTCACGCTCAGCGGCGGGCCGACCGGCGACACCTGGCACAAAACGCTGGTCATCTTCCACGGCAGCACAGACGCCGCGGCCATGCCGCTGCCGCCGGGTGTCTGGCACCTCGCCGTCAGCGGCGACAAGGCCGGGACGACCGGGCCGGCAGTCTCCGGCCCGACGCTTTCCCTCGCCCCGCTTTCGACTTATGTGCTGTATCAGTAGACGAGTCGAGAGCCGCAGCAAATCGCCACGGAATGGATTCCGAGGCTGATATAAACCAGTATCGAAGCGACACTGGGCTACCGATGAGATCGGTTCCCGCGTCGCCGCGACGCTGGTCACTCCGAGCCACGGAATTTATTCCGTGGCTTCTGATACTCTTTGCATAATATCAGTCGACAAAGGAAGGACCGTCTTATGAACACCAAAATTTCGCTGCTCGGTGTTAGCTTGCTGTCACTGCTGCCGCTATCAAGCTACGCGCAAACTGTGGTGGCCTACGACAAAGCCAGTGATCCGGCCTATGCTAAAGGTTATGGACAGGGGCAAAACGGCGGAACCGGCTTTGGACCGTTTGAGGTCGTCGCGGCAGGCAGCAGTGGGACATTCGTCTTTACTGCGACCGAGGCCGAAGAGAACAAAGGCACCCCAGCGCCAAGCACGATTGACAGCGACGGGAAATCGTTTGGCCTCTATGCCCAGGCCAAAGCCGACACGCTCACGGTTACGCGCCGCTTCCAAGTGCCGCTGACCCATACCGGCGATACGTTTGCTATTGACTTTGTCCCCGGCTACAACGATGCCGGCACGGTCGGGATCGCCCTGACGACGGCAGTTAACGGCACGGTCGGCGCGTTCATTTTTCGTGGCGGCGGGCCGGGCATTTTCTTTGACGGCAAACCCACCGGCCTCGGGTTTGTGCCGGGCGCGTCCCATTTTGTCTATACGCTGATGTCGCTGAA
Source organism: Armatimonadota bacterium (assembly GCA_043786835.1). Classification (GTDB taxonomy): domain Bacteria; phylum Armatimonadota; class Armatimonadia; order Armatimonadales; family Capsulimonadaceae; genus JANXMY01. The sequence continues at coordinate 1,671 of JAYVVR010000549.1, forward strand.
GACTTACTCGCTGGTCGTCACGGGCGCGGACACGTTTAGGGGAACCGGGAGATTCTCGGGCCAGGTCACCGGGTTCCAGATCCGGCAGACGAACTCCGGCGCGACCCAGCCTGACCATAACGCCTACTTCAACAATCTGTCGGTCGGCCATACGCCAAAGTAAAGGAATCCTAGAATGATTGAGCAGGATACAACGCGGGACATTCCGGCTTTCGACCCCGCCCGGACCGACGCCGAAAAGCCGCCGCTGGGGCTTGGCGGATTGGTGAACATGAACTTCGGGTATTTGGGCATCCAGTTCGGCTGGGGGCTGCAAATGGCGAACATGGCTGCGATTTACACAAAGCTCGGCGCTCATGCCGACAACATTCCTATCTTAGGACTGGCCGGGCCGGTCACCGGCCTCTTAATCCAACCGATTATCGGCGCGATGAGCGACCGGACCTGGAGCGCCAAGTGGGGCCGGCGCCGGCCTTACTTCTTGGCAGGTGCAATACTCGCGTCTATTGCGCTATTTATCATGCCATCCTCGCCATACTTGTGGGTCGCAGCGTCCCTGCTATGGGTGCTGGATGCCAGCGTCAACGTCTCGATGGAGCCGTTCCGGGCCTTTGTCGCGGACAAGCTGCCACCGAGCCAGCGGGCCGTGGGCTTTCTTGTTCAGAGCTGCCTCATCGGCATCGGCGCGACACTCGCGAATCTCATGCCCTGGGTGCTGCATAAGTTTGGGGTCATCGCGCAGGCGACAAATGGCGTTCCTCTGT
>JAYVVR010000550.1:0-6984 GCA_043786835.1 Armatimonadota bacterium
GAATACAAAGGCAAATGGTTCAAGCGCGAGCGTCAGGGCCAAATTCTTATCCACCGGGTCTGGTCCTATGTGCCGATGCATAAAGACCGGCTCCTGCCGCGCTTCTTTTCCTACCTCTCGTTTACCCTGCTGTCGGCGCTCGCCGGGCTGCTCATGCCGCGCCCCGATGTCATCGTAACCCCATCGCCGTCGCCGCCTTTGACCAACGGCATTTCGGCGTACCTGCTTGGCAAGCTGCGCGGCGTGCCGTTTGTCGCAAACATCCAGGACATTTATCCAGACGTCGCTATCCGAATGGGCGTGATGAAGAACTCCACCGCGATTGCCGGATATAAGAAGCTGGAACAGTTCGTTTACGCCCACGCACGGGCGATCACTGTGATCTCGGAAGGCTTCCGAAGCAACCTCAGCGCGAAAGGCGTCCCATCGGACAAGATCAGCGTCATTCCCAATTTTATTGACGCCGCGTTCGTGACCCCGCACCCACGCGTGAACGATTTCAGCCGAGCGCAGGGGTGGGACGACAAGTTTGTCGTGCTGTTCGCTGGCAACGTCGGCATGTCGCAGGGGCTGGATACGGTACTCGAAGCCGCCGGCCTCCTGCGCGATACGCCAAACCTACTCTTCGCGATTGTCGGCAATGGGGCGTCCAAGCCCGCGCTGCTGGCCCAGGCGGAAACGATGAATCTGCAAAACATCCAGTTTTTGCCGTACCAGGATTATGCCCAGGTTCCCGCCATGTATTCGTCCGCCGACGTCGGGCTGATCCCCCTGCGGCGCGGCTTTTCTTCGGACTCAGTGCCGAGCAAGCTGTTTACGATCATGGGGGTCGCCCGGCCCGTGATTGCTTCGGTGGACGCACACTCCGAAACTGCCGATGTCATTCACGCCGGCAAGTGCGGCATTTGCCTCGAGCCGGAAGACCCGCAGGCGCTGGCGGATGCGATTTTGACGCTTCACAAAGATAAAACGCTGGCGGCGGAAATGGGACGCCGGGGCCGGCAGTATGCCGAGGCGCACTACACGCGGACCTCGGTCGCGCGGGAATACGAGGCCATTTTTGCCCGCCTGCTGCCCGTCGCGGACGCCGCGCCGCCGGTCAAAAAGCCCGACACTGCCAGCCTATGAACCGCTTTTTTGCAGCATTTCTTCTTGCAGCATTTCTTCTTGCTGCACTCATTTGTCCGGCCGTGCTCGGGACCTCGCCTCTTTACGCCGCGTCGCCGGAAGATGTCGTCCCGCAAGGCTCCGGCCTGTACGATGCCGTCGCGCTGCTGTCTGCCAGCCACCTCCTGCCGCCCGGCTCACCTGATGCGACTTCGCTGCAAGGCGTCACCGCCCGGCTGTATACCCGCCGTGAGCTGGCAAGCTTAATTCAGACAATCACCGACCAGCCTGCCGATCCCCGTGCGGCGTCCGCGCTGCTCTTCGCCCGAACCATTCTGGCCCCCGAACTTGTCAATGCCCCCATTCTTGCCGCTCCAGTGTCAGCCCCGCCGACCCTGACCGGCTTCGCCGAGATCGAAGGCGGCGGACGCAGCGATACCGGCTCCCATCTCACCCCTCACGGCGAGCTGCTGGGCCGGGCGCGGCTGCTGGGCATTCTCGGGCGCGGCGGCGCGTATACGGTCAGCCTTACGAACATCACTCGTCAGACCCGCGATCACTTAGCGGTCAGCCTACGCGGCGACGGCACGCACGGCGCGGACAACCCCGATGAACTGAACGGCATAGACGAAGCGTATGTGACGGCAGTCAACTCACGCGGCTTCCGGGTCTCGGCGGGCGAGATACGCCGCCGCTGGGGCAGCGGGTACCTCGGAGACATGCTGATAGGCGACAGCAGTCCGGCGCGTCCGTCGCTGGAAGTCGAGCTGCCGTTCTCGCTCGGGCATTCGCTCGGCGAGTACCGACTTACCCAGTTTGTATCCATCTACAAAAACAGCGGTCAGACCATCTACGAAGGCGGGCGGCGGCTGGAGCACCCTGCCGGGGACCGGACACTGCTTTCGCTGGAAGAAGCGTACACGTCCACCCAGTTCAAGTCGCCGACTGTGCTGGCGCTGCCGTATTATGCCTACCAGAAGTTTTACTATCCCGGCCCGAACGAGCCATTTTACTTCAACTACAACTTCAATCTCGGGGTTTCGGTGACCCCGCGTGGTCCCGGCACCGATCCGCGCCTTTACGGCCAGTTCTTGGTGGACGATTTACAGGCTCCCAAAGGCTTGGGAAAGGGCAACATCACGCCCCGCAAAATCGGCTACCTGCTCGGTTATGCCCAGAGCTTCCAACGCACCGGCACCCAAATCGTGCTGGAATACGCGCACACCGACCGGCAGACCTATACCAAGCTGCCGCCGCTGCCGACAAGCCTTGCTTGGTACAACGGCGACCTGCCGCTGGGCTACCCGAGCGGCACCAACGGTAACCAAATTTATTTGCGTCTCGGTCAGCGTTTGTCCCCCCGCCTCGACATCGCGCTTGACGCCCGCGACCGCCGCCGCGCCTCCGCCGACTTTCCCGCCGTCACCGCCCGCGCTTTGGACCTCGCCCTGGCATACCATTTAGGCGCGTCCCAGTCGGTCGGCCTGCGCTACTCCGACTACAGCGAAGACCCCTTTCCGGGCTTCGTTCTGCCCGCCGGCAGCGGCACCGGCGGGGCAGACTACGGGGTACGCCTGCGCCGCCATCTTCTCGCTGTTTCTTTCTTGCAAGGCTTCTAAATCGGCCTTAGCAAATCTCCTGGATTCATCGGTGAACCCATTTTTGCTCTCTGAGTTCTCGATCGCTTCGACGGCGATTTCCTCCTATTCCCGATTGCTCGTCTGCTTTCTTCGATTGTTTTCCGTGTGCTGGGAACAAAATCGGGGCGCGCACCATCAAGGAAACGGGAAACCAAATCTTTGACGGAAGAAAAAAGGAAGAGCGACCGATGAACAAAGCAGCAGGAGTATGGAGCGTAGGGATAATAATTGCCGGACTGGCCCTCTCCGGGTGCGGCGGGGGCGGGAGCTCGAACGATTCGATGACAGCAATCTACGGCAAACTGAGTTCTGGGGACCAGACTTTGCCGTCGGGGCAATACGTCCAGAGTAACTCATATGTAGATGTCTACTCCTGCACCGCCCGGCAGGACGGCACCGCCCAGGTGGATTTGAAGTCGTCGGACTTCGATGCGTTCGTCATTGTCGGCACCGAGGACAGCCAGGGGCACATCCAAACAATCACGACCGACGACAATTCCGGGGATGGCTCGAATGCCCGTGCGAGGTTCACAATCAACCAGGATGTCCGCTACTTTGTCGCCGCGACCAATGCCGACGGGGCCGGGCGCACTGGCTCGTACGAGCTGGACTTTTCCAATAACCTAAAGGACGTCCACGAGGAACCGCAAGTCACCCCGGCCATTCTCGCCGCCGCCGCTCATACTTTGGAATTGAATCATGCACGGGAACAAAAGCCGGCGGTCAAGACGACGCCCTAGTGCTTCCTCTGCTGCTTGCCAGGCGTGAATCACGAACGAGTGCAGGCCCGCGAGTTTGCAGGTCGGGTCCATATACCTTTCGATGACATAAAAGAAAGAGCAATACAGGCGGCAGAATGACTAGAGAGTCAGCAGGAGCGGAAGTGCCGTCCGCAGAGAGAGGCTGTCGAGCAGCAGAGCAGTCACAGACACAAGCCGATGACAAGGAAGAAGGCGGCTTTCAGGGAGATCAGTTTTGCGTTTTTGAAGTCGCCGGTGAGTTTCATAATTTAGGAACCCCTGTTAGGAACCCCTCCCGCTCGTTCCAGGCACTTGCGGCATCTTGCCTCAGTGTCGCTCCCTAAGCACTGGCTACCTGGAAGGCCCCTGTTAGGAACCCCTCCCGCTCGTTCCTCGCTCCCTCCCCTGTTAGGGAAGGGCAAGAGAATAGTTCGGAACAGGCATTGGACAGTTGCATTTCTTGACCCTCGCTCTATATCGCCCTTCCCTAACAGGGGAGGGAGCGAGGAACGAGCGGGAGGGGTTCTTCCATCGCGCCCTGCTGTTGTTCGACCATGCGGGCGTAGCGGCCGCCCTGGCGCATCAAGGCGGAGTGCGTTCCCTGCTCAGCTAATTTCCCTGCAGCGAAGACGAAAATCACGTCGGCATTGCGGACTGTAGACAGCCGGTGGGCGGCGAGAATGGTTGTCCGGCCCCGCATCAGCCGCTCAATGGCGTCCTGAATAACCCGCTCAGATTCGGGTTCGACTGCGCTGGTGGCCTCATCGAGTAGCAAAATGCGCGGGTCGGCGAGAAACGCACGGGCCACCGAAATCCGCTGGCGCTGGCCGCCGGAGAGCTTGACCCCCCGCTCGCCGACAAGCGTTCCGTAGCCGTCCGGCAGGTCTTCAATAAACCCGTGGGCGTTTGCCGCGCGTGCCGCATCTTCAACTTCGGCGTCCGATGCATCAGGCCGGGCATACCGGATATTCTCGGCCACCGACGCCGCAAACAAGAACGTCTCCTGCTGCACCGATGCGATCTGCCGACGCAGGCTTTTCTGAGCGACGCCGGTGAGCGCGTGACCGTCAATCCGCACTTCGCCGCTGTCCGGGTCCCAGAAACGGGAAACGAGCGCGAAAATCGTGCTTTTGCCCGCGCCCGACTCCCCGACCAGCGCCGCAGTCTGCCCAGCAGGGATGACAAGCGATAAATGGTCCAGCACGGGCCGCGTCCCGTCCCGGTACCGAAATGAGACACGGTCAAAGACAATCTCGCCGTCAATGCGCGGCAGGTCAACAGCGTTTGGCGCGTCCGTGACCGAGACAGGCGCATCTAAAACTTGAAACAGCCGGTCGGCGGCGGCAGTACCGCGCTGCACCGTGTCGTTAATTTGGGTTAGATCGTCAATCGGCCCGAAGAAGTAGCGCCCGTAGCCCCGATAGGCAATCAGCCCGCCAATTGTAAACTGCCCCTGCAAAATCAGCCACGCCCCGTAGCCGATAGTAATGGTATTGCCGAACGATGCGATCCAGCGCACAAACGGAAAGAACGTCGCCCGGAGCTTAATCGCATCCAAGTTCTCGCGTAGGTACCGCCGGTTGGTCTCCTCGAACGACGCCTGCTCGGCGTCTTCCCGCGCAAAGGCTTTAATCACCCGAATTCCTGAAAGATTGTCTTGCAGCTTGGCGTTAACCATACCCAGCTTCGCCCGTGCGCCTTTGTAAATCCCTTTGACGCGCTTGTTAAAGAGCTTGAGCAAGACGCCGACGACGAGAATGGGAACGAGTGTCGCGAGGCCCAGCTTCAAATTCAGCGAACAGAAGATAATCGAGACCCCAGCGAGCCGCAGGAAGTTCGCAATAACCGAGTCGGTGCCTTGAATGACGACATCGGAGACCGCGTCCACGTCCGACGATGCCCGGCTCATCAAATCTCCCGTGCGGGCATCGTTAAAGTAGGCGAGCGACTGATGCGAGAGCTTATCGTAGAGCCGGTTTCGCAGGTCATACACAAAGCGCTGCCCGACCGACTCTAAAAGCCGCGTCCGCACCGCCGACAAAAGTGTTGAGCCGCCTTGCATGAGTGTCAGGACAAGAACGCACGGCCACAGCTTTGATAGATCGCGCTTAAAAATAACGTCATCAACAATCACTTTCCAGACCAGCGGCGGTGAGAGTTCGAGCACAACTGCCCCAAGCAGGCAGGTAAAGCCGAAAAAGAGGGGAAGGCGATAGGGGCGGAGGGTGGAAAGGATGCGAAAAAAGGTCGAGTGGAAGAATGGAAACACGAGGCTATTGTACCCGAAGACCGAGTCCCCCCAGCCCCCAATAATGGGGGAGCAGTGCAGCAGGATAAGAGGGCGCAGCAAGCAGCGCCCCTACACTTCTCGCCTCTGGCTCCCCCATTATTGGGGGCTGGGGGGGATTCTGAATTAAGCCTACACCGCCGAACGCTTACGAGACCGCACAACCAGCAGGCCGAGGCCGCCAAGAAGCAGGCCAAACGTAATCGTCGTCGAGGCTTCGGGAACGGCGGGAGTCTTCGGCGCAAGCTTGATCGTGAAGTTTGCAGACCCGAAGTTGTAGTCCGAACCGCTCTGGTCACCGGTGCCGTTGGCGTTCAGATAGAACGTCGTCGGGCTGAAGGTTGCGGTGCTGCTGACTTTCAGCGTTCCCGTGAAGTTCTGGCTTTGGCCGATCCCGAGGGTGGTAAAGAACGGCGAGCCGAACGTAAACTTGCCGCCGTAGTTGACATTGGGGTCAAGGCCGATTGTCACGCTGTCGAGCTGCTCCAGCGCGGTGATGTTCTGAAACGTCCCGCTGAACGCCACAGTCTGGCCGGGGGTAACGGTCAGGACCGTGCTTGTCGGCGCGGTGAACGTAAAGCCGCCCTGAGCGCTGATCTGGGCGTGGGCGGCGCTGCCGCTGAAGAGAGCAAGGGAGCCGGCCAGCAAAAGTGGGGCGGATTTCAGGAAAAGGGTGTGGTTCATAAAAGAAGCTGCCTTTCATCGTGACTGTTTAAACGTGAGTGAACGACGCGATGGACAACAGGGTGCAAACGGGCCGACCGAATGAGGGCCGGTCAAGACTCCGCGCAGAAGAGCGACGCAGGGATGAGCGACATCACCATTGTAAACGATTGCTTGCCAGGTGTCAAGTAAGCCAAGTTACTATGCAGGCAAATATATGAGGAGGCAGGGAATAAAGAGGGTGAACATAGACAGGAGGGCGAACATAGACAGGAGGGCGAACACGAGGTTCGCCCCTACGGGGGCATATTCGGATGTAGGGCGCGAACCTTGTGTTCGCCCTTTCTTTCCATGTTCGCCCTCCTGTCTATGTTTGCCCTTCCTATAGGCACCCACATCCTACGCAATCGCGAGATACGCTTCCAGCACGGCCCGACTGATTTTGCCTTCGCGAACGAGTTTGGCGGGGCTGGTGGTCACATCTAAAACCGTGCTGGGAGTACGGTCGTCTGTTGGGCCGCCGTCTAATACTAAATCAATGCGCCCG
>JAYVVR010000551.1:0-18188 GCA_043786835.1 Armatimonadota bacterium
CTGGACCGAAGCGCAGATTTTGGAAAGCTACACACATTTGACCCCGGAGGCGTCGCGAGCGGTTCATGCCTGCGCGGCGAAGAGCGTACGAGCAGCAGAGCGGCGCATTGGAGTGGAACCGACAGTGTGGCATGATCTTCAGGCCATGTGTTAGAAGACCATGTCAATCTATCCCGAATCGGCTGATCCAAAAAAGATCGACTGGTCAGCCCGAATGTTCTCGGCGGCAGGTGCGCCGACGAAAATCCATCACTGCGACTTTGTCGTGCAGGAGCTGATCAAAGTGTCCAGCCTCAACTAAAGGAGCCTCCCATGTCCGAACGCCTGCGGTTTCCCGGCCTTTCGTCCACGGCTTTTGAGCATTCGACCGACAAAGCGGCGCTGGCCGTCCTGCGTAAAGCCCCCGGTCTTGACTGGATATTTCGCAAGTTCAATGAGTTCGGCGGCGACCGGGCCGGGCGGATGTTCTGCCTGTCGGATATGGTGCGGGTAGATCAAAATCAGTGCCGCGATCTATACGTGCTGCTCGTCGAATCGTGCGCCATTCTCGATATGCCGGTGCCGCAGCTTTACATTGACCAGAGGCCGGGGGCGAATGCGTTCACGTTCTGCGTTGACTCCCCGGTTATCGTGCTTTATTCGGGCCTGATTGATTTGCTGGACGAGGATGAATGGCGGGTGGTGCTGGGGCATGAGCTGGGGCATATCAAAGCGGGCCATGTGCTGTACCGCCAAATCGCGGTTTTCTTAGCAAACTTATTGCTGCGGCTCGGCGGCCCGACCTTCGGGCTGGCACGGGGTCTTGGGGCGGGCCTGTTTTATGCGTTCTTTCACTGGTACCGCCAGAGCGAGCTGACCGCCGACCGGGCGGGACTGCTGGCGTCGCAGAGCATAGACACAGTGCTGGACGTGGAAATGAAGCTCGCAGGTGGGTCACGCAAGCTCTACGCGCAGATGAACAAAGACGCCTTTTTGCAGCAGGGCCGGGACTATAAGGACATGGGAAAGGACGCCCTGAACTCGTTCCTGAAGCTGGGTCAGACTTTGCAGACCACCCACCCATTCCCGGCAGTGAGGGCAATGGAGATTGATGCGTGGGCGAAAAGCGACGAGTACAAAGCCATCTTGGACGGCAGTTATTTGAGGAACACCGACCCACCTGTTTCCAATACTGAAGTCTTTCAAGATACGCCGCCGGACAGCGACCGCGTCTGCCCGAACTGCAAGGCCATGGTGTCGTATCAGGCGTTCGTTTTCTGCCCAAACTGCGGCGCGGATTTGCCGAAGTGAAGCGTTGATTGTGCGTGAGCAGGAAAGCGAGGAAGTAAACTTCTCTTGCCGTTAAAAGTGTCCTTCGGACACAAGATTAACTTATGTAAAGTTTCTTGTCGTCCGAAGGACGTGATTTGCAGCGAGTGAAGTTTACTTCCTCGTGCCTCCCTTTGTACACCGGTTAATGCCCGCCGTGGTGTCCACCGCCGCCGCCGTCGAAGTGATGTCCGCCGCCAGCATCTGAACCTATGTGCGAGTGAGAATGAGCTTCCGCGTGGGCGGCGACATCCTGCTGCGTAAAGGCGGAATTGCCGTGAAAATGATGCTCGCCGACTTCAACCCGCATTTCCCAATAGTTGCAGTCTTCTCCGTGAGCAGTATGGTACGCCTCAAAACCTTCGGGGGTGCGGTAAACTGATAGGCCATAGCAGAGGTCGGCCATCGGCAGTTTGGCTTTAATCGCCGCCTGCTTAACCTGCTCCGGCGTGTAGTGGCTGGATTTCCCATAGAGACGCTCCAAGACTGGGCCTAAGCGAGTCAAGTAAGGACCAATCGTTTTTCGTTTCCGGTATCTGTGGAAGAAGCCTGCAATACTCATCACTTTGTTCTCTGAGTGTGCTTTTGCCGTGTCAGAGCGTGTCTTCCACGGCAGTCTGCCCGTCTGCGCCGGGCATGTAAGACTGCTTTCTGGGTATGCCGTTGACTTTCACCGAGACACCGACTGTGCCGGTGCCAACAGGCGCGGCTGAAAGGGAGAAATGGGTGCCGGGATTGGCTTTGACGGTGAGGGTCCAGGGCAGATCGACGGTGGTTGGCTTTGCAGTGGCGGCGGACGCATCGCCGTAAGTGACGAATGCCTGCGCGGCGGTTCCAGTGACACTATAGGTGACATTCTGAGGGCCGATCAAAGGCTTCGGCTTACGGTGACGGCGCATGACAATTGGAGTGTCCGTCGTGCTGGCAGTCCCTTCGTCCGCGATGCCGCCGAAGATCGCCCAACCCGCGCCGAGAACCACTAAGAGGCAGACGGCGATAATACCCCAGCTTACCACCGGCGAAAGAGTGCGGCGCAAACCCACAGGCGCAACGGTCGGCGCTTCCTGGACCATTCGGGCCTGATACCGCTCGGCAACACTGCCGCCGCCGGACTGGTATTCATAGCCGCACTTATCACAAGCGGCGGCACCCATGCCGGTGGCTTTGCCGCAGCGCGGACATTCTTTTTCTTCAGCGACTACCGGGGCCACTACCGGAAGCATCGCTGAGACTGACACGGCGGTGCCGTTTTGCACCCCCTGGCGCTTGCAGCGCAGACACTCGGTGTCCAGCTCCGTCATCACAAATCCGCATTTGGCACACTGCATCGGGTTTCCTTTAGTTGACCAGTCGTGTTGGGTCGCTTACACTGTATTATAACAACAAAATGCCCGGCTGTATACACTTCTCTGACAGAAGAATTGTCAGTGCTCTTCCAGTTCGGCGATACGGCGACGGACGAAATCGGTCAGCAGGGCGGCAATATCAGGCAGAGGCAGAAGACTGGTATCAAGCGACAAATGGTATGCACGAGCGTCGTATTCTTCGCGGCCAATCATCTGTTTGATGTACTGACGCCGGGTTTCATCGGAGCGCGTAATCAAAGTTTTGGCGTCGGCCTCAGCCGCCGCCGCGCCGTTTTGTATCAATCTTTGAATGCGGAACCGGTCGGGGGCATGGAGAAGAATGTTGACGGTTCCGGGGTAACGCGGCAGAACATACGCAGCGAGTCGTCCAACAATCACGACATCTTCCTCAGACGCGATCTCCTGCATGATTTTCGTTTCGGCAGCCAGCAAATCTTGGTCGGTGACGGACAACGGCACCGGCGCTTGATACAGCGCTTCGGATGGACTGAGTGTGATGCCGCGCAGCATCCGCTCCCAAAACGACTCGCCGCGCTCTTCCCGGTCCCGCATAGCGGTCTCGTCTGCTTGAAGATTTTGGGCGGCTCTTGACACGATTTCCCGGTCCAAACAGCGAATGCCGAGGGCGTCCGCGACACACTGCCCGAGGTACGAGCCGCCGCACCCAAGCTGCCTGCCCAAAGTCACAGTCATTTTCAAGGCGCTTTTCTCCTGAATAGATGATACCCGACTGGAACCCAAACGTGCTTTGACGTGTTGACTTACATAGTGCCACTGAGTATAATACAGGCAATAAGCCTGACAAAATTAGTTTGGAACGACTGACATGAGCGAGATTAAGCAGACAAAAGAAGAGCGCTTGAAGAAAGAAAAGGCTGGACTTGATGTTCTGGCCGATATCTACAAGTACGCCGAAACGGGCTTCGATGCGATTGACCCCGGCGACTTTATGCGCTTTAAGTGGTACGGGGTCTACCAGCAGCGACCCAACAATGGCCACTTTATGATGCGGATTAAAGTCCCCGGCGGGCGGCTTTCCACTGAGCAGCTGCGGACGCTTTCGGGCCTGACCAAAGATTACGCGCGGGGCATCGCTGATATTACAACCCGGCAGACCATTCAGCTTCACTGGCTGACTATTCAGGATATGCCCGAAATCCTCGCTCGTCTCGACGCCTGCGGCTTGACCACCGCCGGGGCCTGCGGCGATATTACCCGCAATTTGACCTCGTCGCCGGCTGCCGGCTTCGACCCGCAGGAGTTGGTGGATACGCGGCCCGTTGTAGACGCCATTCAGAACTTTTTTCACCTCAACAAAGACTTTGGAGACCTGCCGCGCAAGTTCAAGATTGCGGTCGAAGGCTCTCCGGTACAAAGCACTCTGCCGCAGATTAACGATGCGGCGCTGGTCGCGTTCAAGCGCGACTCTGACGGCATGGTCGGCTACCAGTTTTTGGTAGGCGGCGGCCTGTCTTTGCAGCCGTTCTTCGGCCAGCCGCTCGACATCTTTGTTCCCGCTGACAACCTCGCTGGGATTGTGGATGTCATGCGGGCAATTGCCGAGTGCTACCGGGATGCCGACCAGCTTCGGGCAAAGCGAACCCGCGCCCGTCTCAAGTATCTGATGGCCGAATGGGGTCCTGAAAAGTTCACGGCAGAAGTCCGCGCAAAACTTGACTGGACTCCAGATCCGTCCCCGCCCGGCTTCACGTTCTCCGATGAGACTTACCGGGACCATCTTGGGGTCAACCCGCAGTCCCAGTCGGGCCTGAGCTGGATTGGCCTGTGCATTCTCGCGGGCCGGGTCACCGACGAGCAGCTCCGCCTCGCCGCCGATGTCGCGGACAAGTGGGGTGCAGGTGAAGTACGTTTGACTAATGTCCAGAACATGCTGATCCCGCACGTCACCGACGAAAACATTCCCCATGCCCAGGCCGATCTCACTGCGGCAGGCTTTGCGTGGGACGTTCCGAATATCCGGCGCGGCGCGATGGCCTGTACCGGCATCGAGTTCTGTAATTTAGCCATTACCGAGACTAAGCTCCGTATCGGCGACGTGATTACGCATCTCGAAGCCGTCGTGCCGAACCCGTATGAGCGGGGTCTCAAGATCAACATGAACGGCTGCCCCAATTCGTGCGCCCAGCACCATGTCGGAGACATCGGTTTGCAGGGGTGTTTGGCCCGCCGCGACGACGGCTCGCAGGTCGAGGCCTTCGACATCATGCTCGGCGGTGATTTGGGAGCGCACCCAAGCTTTAGCCGTCCGATCCACCGCAAGGTGCCGGCAGAAAAAGTCAAGTACGCCCTGGCGAATGTCATCGAGAAGTTCCAGGAAACCCGCGAAGGCGACGAGCGCTTTGCTCAGTGGTCTCACCGCCACACCAACGAAGAGTTAGACGCTTACTTAGGCGTCGAGTCTATCGTCGGTGCCCCGGATCTGCCCGCGTCCGCCCAGGGCGCAGGCGCAACCACCTGGCGCTAATCGTAACAGTAAAGCCCCGCGCAGTGCGCGGGGCTTTTTTTTGTTCTGAACCATGTGTCGAAGGACCATGTCCTAAAGGACACGGCTATTGGGCGCAGACGCCGCAAACTACCGCTTCGCGAGGTTCAGAGACTGTATAGAAAGTGCCGAGAAAGCCCCCCGCCCCAATTCTGGGGAGCAATACGGAGCAGATCGCGCTCGCTTTCTTCATCCGGTTCCCCAAACTTGGGGCGGAGGAGCGTTTCTATACAGTCTCTAAGCATCGAATGAGTAGTCAGGTTTGTATTCCCAGTCAACCAAACGGTAAATATGGCCTTCCCAGACCTCAGTTCCGGCGTCGGTCAGCCCGATGAGCTGCCCTTTTTCCTGCTGCTTCTGAACCTGAGCGAGTACCGAAGGGCCGAAAAAGTCGAAAGTCGGCATTTCGTCGGCCACGAGAGGATTGTTGCCGAGCAGTTTAGCGTCTGCTTTATGGTACTCTCCGCCGAACATCACTCCCCAGATAGTCTTGCCATCGGATGCAGTAATCATCGAGTCGCCCTGTTTTTGCCAAAGGCCGGACTTTTTGTTCTTTTCAGCGATCCAATCCTGCTGATACAAATAGTTTGGCTTCATGATTCGAACGGTTCCAACCTGCCGGAAGTCCCTTTCAGGGTTATGGTAGCGGCGGATGATTATAACAAAGTTCGCCGTGAGGCTGCGCGTGTTCTGCGTAGCCGTCTGAACTTTTTGGAGCAGGGCCAGCGCCTGTGGGTCAATCGTGGGAGCCGGCGCGGCGAAGGCGCTGGCGGCGGAAAGCGTGAGAAGAAGCGTAGGGGCGGCGACGCGAAGGAACAGCGAAAGAGCGTTCATGGGACGGTCTCCTTGTGGGTGATAAAGAACAGAACGAATGTGGGGAGCAAAAGGGTTCGCAGGGCGCGAAAAGATTAAGCGCGGTTCCAGTCGCCCATGTCAACTTTGGGAATAGGCCGGTAGTGACTGAGATTGCAGGTGATGACGGTGAAGCCGAGGACAATGGCGGTCGCGGCAATGCGGCAGTCTTGGGTTCCGAGCCGCTTAACGGAAGCCGGCCAGGATTGGTATAGGGCTTCCATCTCAGCAGTGTAGTCACTGCGCTGAAAAGCACTCAAATCGGAGAAAGTTTTCAAGAAAAGGGCGTAAGCCGCGGGGGTCTTTAAGCTGTCAGCTTCGTGCTTTGGGTTCAAGCCGGCAATAATTGCCAGGCGACCCCGAAGCTGTTCCTCAACAACAATCGCTGGAAGCCACAGGCTGCGCTTAGAAACCGCCTCCACCTGAGCAACGACTTTCGGATTCCCCCGTTGATAATGCGTGTAGGTGTTGCTGTCGAGAAGATACATAATTACGGCTCATTCTCGAGGCTTTTGAGATCGCGCTCAAGTTCTGCCTGACGAAACTCTTTAAGATGTCCAATAAACTCATCCCAAAAAGGATCGTCCTTGTAGCTGCCAGCAATGTTTGCGATCCGGTCCTCACCCGTCCGATCGGCAAGGATCCAGTCATTACTCTTGTGAAAACCGTTGCCGTTCTGAGTGTGCGCGAGAGCCAAGGCAGTCTTAGTGCGATGCTTTGCTTTCTGCATAATGGAGTCAGTATAGCGCAAAAAGCCGCCCGGCTCTGTAAAGAACCGGGCGGCGTTCGGGCTTGGCGGACGGTTAGCGGATGTCGTGGGCTTTGTTGTAGGTGTCTACTGACTTCCGAAGCGCAATCGCGTAAGTGGCGATTTTGGAGCGGAACGTGTCGTACTGGCTTTCCGGGAGATTGGCAAGCGGCTTGGTTAAGAATGTCTTGACGTAAGTTTCGGCCTCAGTCGTCAAGGGCTTTGCGATGTGGGCGTCTTTGCATTCCCGAAGAGCCGCGTACATGGTCGTGAGATAACGGACATCGGTGACGCCTTCGCGGCAGGCTTCCCATTGCAGCGTGTCGAGAACGCCGCCTTGGACCGGATAAGTCAGCATCAGCGGACGAAACGCAATCTTTGACGGGCCAGCTCCCGCCGAAGTCTCGTCGTAAGGGTCCGCGCCGAACGCGGTCTGGTAATCGGGCAGGAACGCGCCATACAAGTTGGACTTCCAGAGCAGAACGCCGGAGTCAATCCGATTGGTGTTTGGGTCTTCGTTGGTTGCCGGCCAGTACCACCAGTCACGGGTCATAGACATACGCTGACCGTTGGTGCGGAGAAGCTGCTGCGGGTACGCCGAGTCGCGGTTATAGACGGCGATGTCCGTGGTTGTGCCGAGGACCGTGAAGTCGTCCTGCCTCGGAATATAGGTCATGTTCGGAATGCCGAGCTTCGAGAGCGGTGCCATTCGGGCCGATGCGGCTTCGTTCGGCTCCGGCGGCGTGTAGTAAGTCAGCGCGGGGCCGCGCCGGGCCATGCGGTCTTTCTCCATCGCCAACGGATCGCCGTCGCCTTTGTAGAGGTTATAGGAGGTTCCGAGACCATACTTCTGGTACTCGCTTACGGCGTCCACTAAAGTTGAAGTCGAATCGTACAGCGACGCAATCGTGAAGCCGTGGGCGTAAAGATCAGCAAGCTGGGCGTCCAGCACGTCTTTTGTGACAAAGTCGGTGACGCACGCCGAGCCGTCCGCCGCCGGCAGGACAGCCGGAGCGGGGTCGAGGCGAGAGCGTAGGTCAACGCCGTACTGCTTGGCCGCCGACAGCAGCCGAAGCGGCGGCACAATGAGGGTGACCCGGACAACGACCGGCGCAGGCAGGCCGCGTCCGGTCACAACCACTTTGCCGGTGTACGGGCCGGGCGGCGTGCTGCGCGGGATAGTAACGGACAGCCAGAACTGCTTGGACGTGTCGGCAGGAATGTCGGTAGCGGCAGCGCCGGTCAGCCGAATAATCGGGGCAGGGCCGCTCAGCGGGATTCGGTCGTCTTTCACCAGAAGCTCCGGCACGGCGGCGGCAGTATCCGGGTCACGAAGCGGGCCTGCCCCGGCCTGCTCCCAGACTTTGACGACATGAATGTTCACGGCCGATTTTGGCAAAACGCGCCCGATGCCCTGCAAATCCTGCGGCATCGAGACGGAAACATTCGTGAGTGCAACGAGGCTATAAATGCAGAACGATGCGGCCTGGGTCTGCTCGGCGCAGGCGGTCAAAGTCACATCGGAGCCTGCGTCGATTACCGACGGCAGAGACGACGGCAGAACCGGCTCGAACAGCGTTACCGGCGTCCACACCAGACACGGTTTTCGCGAAGCTCGCAGAGCGCTCTGGACCAGCGCCAGCCGGTTTTTTCGGTCAAGGCCAGGCGGCGTCACCGTCAGGCGCAGCGCGACTCGTCCGCCATGGGTCAGTCCCGGCTGGGTCGCGAGGCCGTAGACAATGGACGCAGTCTCGGCAGGAGTTCCAACCGCCTGCCACGCGCCGACATTGCCGATAACATCGCTGCCGATGGGCGTATTGGTCGTGCCTTTGCCGGCGGCATCAAGCGTGACCCACGCAACATCATCAATAATCAGCTTCGCCTGCCGAGCGGTCGTGACATCGAGCGCGAGGCCGCTGGCTTTGGACCAATCGGACTGGGCCGTGTCCATGTCGGCAGGCACAATCTGGGCGTCGGCAGGGAGGGCTAAATCGAGCGATTTTGGGAGCGGCGGGGCGGCCCGGAGCGTAAAGTTTGATTCGGGCAGAACCACTTCATGCCAGCCGGTAAACGAGATTGGGATGGGCTGCGAGATCCAGACATCACGCGGCAGCGGGTCCGCCGCTGGGGACGCCGCCCGGCTGGGGGCCAGGATTCGCACCCGCAGATCGGCATGGCTGCCGTCGCCATGCACCCACAGCCGCAGGCCGTTATTCGTGCCGACCGCAGGCAGTCCGTCATGGACAAGCAGGATCTGCACCGGCTCAGATTTGCCGGCGATTTTCGGCGTCAGCGGCGTCATGGCTTTGACGGTCTGAGCGAGAACGGGCTGCATAAAAGAAAACGAAGTCAGCAGCAGAGCAGTTGAAGTCAGTGCGGCAAGCGGAAGCGCCGTGCCGAGTCGGCAGGGGCGGGAATAAGTCAAATGGGAAGTCCTCCTGAAGCGGGGTAGTACGAGAGAGAACGCCTAAAACCAGACAAAAATACGGGCGTGTTCTTGGGTAGAAAGACGGAAACGGAACTAGAAAAGTTCCCGCATTGGCGCAGGAAAAAGGCGAGCAAATAGTAAGTGGGCGAACACAAGGTTCGCCCTTACGGGGTTGGGAAGTACGGCATGGGCCTGAAATACAGGGCACGAGCCTTGTGGTCACCCTTCTTCTCTTGTGCTCACCCGCTCTCTAACCAGAGTATTTACTTCCCTGCTTTGCGACTTACTGCCGCTAAGTCGTGGTTTGCAGTGTCGGTCGCGATAATGTCCCATTCGGTACCGTGGCGGCGCAGGGTATATGAAACGTACAGCGTCTTTGCCGGTGCTCCTGTGCCGTCCGTCTCGGCGCTGTCCGTGCCGGCCTGGTCAAACGGCACAGTGCCATTGCTGTCGGCTCCGTCCGCGCTGGACGCGTGGTAAACGTGCGAGCCGAACGCCGTCACATCACCGTTTTTGGCCTTACGGATGCGCGTAAACGTAAACGAGATCGTGTGCAGGCGGTCTAGAGCATCGCGCGTAATCTGCGAAAAGTCGCTGGACGCAATCGAGTACGAATAGCTGCCGTCTAAGAACACGCTGACCCGTGTTTCGGGGTCTCGCAAATGCTTTCGCACCAGCTCGATATCGTCATCTGTCCACGCATGGGCAATGTCGGCGAACGCTGCCTGGAATGAGTTTGCGGGATAGGCATGTTCCAAAGCCGCTTTTGCCCGCGCCCCGCCGGCCTGTAAATCATCTACCCGGCCTGGTGTTGCGACATAGTAATTGTTCTGGTTGTAGGTTGTCTGGTAAACGGGCATCGCGAACGGCAGCACGGGAGTCACGTATTCCGGCTGGTAATCGTTTGTGACAATCACGATACTCGGGCTGTAGATATATTGCGGGAAGCCGCCGTAATCCGAGTAGACCGAGCGGTAAGTATGCCGCCAGCCACCATCGCTGCAGTAATTCCCGTAGTAGTAACCGCCGAGCAGTGCCGGCCCTTCGCCGCCGGTAATCGGGGCCTGACCGCTGAAGTAGCCGTTCGCTGGACCAACCGGCGGGATCGGATTATGGAAGAAGCCGTTCGCCGGCCCAATCGGCGGCAGGGAAGTCACCCCATAAGAGCCGCCGTTGTAGCTGCCGCCAGCTGGATAATACGGCTCATTTCCGTAGTCGTACCCGTTATTATAATTGTTGTAATTGCCGCCTCGCCGCCAGCCCCCAGACGACTGAACCGCCGTCGGCGCCTGATTGAAAGTCGGCCGCTGGGCATAAATCGGGGCGTTATTGTAAACCGGGTTCCCCTGCACCGGAGCCGGACGGTATTGGGGTAGGTCGCCCCGCATCACCGCGCCCGAGCGCATTGGAAACGACTGCTGCGGCAGCGACGGCTGAACGGGCTGCGGGAACGACCGCTGCACCGGGGCGGGCTGCTGGACAGGAGCAGGCGTACCCTGCACCGTTGCGCCGGGCCGCGTATAGCCGCCGACAAGCTGGGCGGACGCACTTTGGGGCTGGGCGGACAGCGCCGCCAGTGTCCCGGCGGTGAGTACAAAAGGCAGAGAACGAAAAAGTTTGTTTTTCATGGAACAGATTCTTTCCAGAGAAATCGAGGGTGCAGGGAAAAAGACAAATTGGGTCACTTGTGTAACGACATTCGGGCGCACTTTGTTCCATCAGTGTTTCCAGCGGCAGAAATGGCAGTGGGTCGCCTCGAACAGCCATCCCTCTTTTTGCAGAGGAATGTTTTTCCTTTAAACTGGCATCGCCGAGATTTAGATGCACCGATTAAAGAGCTCGACATGGGCTAGCGGATGCACTGCGATTAAGAAACTGTATTAGAAGGCGAGCAGTCCCCCCAGCCCCCAATAATGGGGGAGCCGGATGGAGGACGCGGTGCCTCCTTCATTCCTTTCATGCTCCCCCATTATTGGGGGCTGGGGGGACGGTGAACTGGGGGGAATTCGGAATCGTTTCTATACAGTTTCTTAGCTGACGACGGATTAACCTGTCCGGTAGACGCTTCGGGTCAGCAGAACGTCCCGGCTGACAGGCGCGGGCGCTTCGGCGGCTAAAGCGCGGTTGCGCGTGAGTCGTTCCGTCAGCCCAGCATGGCACTTGCCGTCCAGTGTCAGCGATTGCAGGCGCGTATTGTGTGCGAGCGCGTCGGCAAGCCGGTCCAGGCCGCGAGCCGAAATGCCGCTGCCGCGCAGGTCCAAACGAACCAGGCCAGGGTTTTGGGCCAGGCAGTCCGCAGCCGTAGCCGCGCCGCTGTCACCGAGCGTATTCGCCGACGCACCCAATGCCCGCGTCGAAACCGCATAGCCCAAATCCAAGATTGTTAATGTCGGATGCACGGCAGCAGCCTCGAATAGCCGCGCTGCACCGTCGGACCCGATGCCGTTTGACGCGAGACCGAGCTCTTGCAGCCGCGCGTTTGGCAGAGCCGACGCCAAAACCGCCGCGCCATCATCGCCCAGGAACCCGACGTTTAGCAGCAACGCACGAAGGCGGGGCGCGTACTCAATGATCTTTGCCAGCAGCGGGGCTTCGGCGGATGTCAGGAAGTTGCCGCCCAAATAAAGCCGCTCGATTCCGGACGCAGGCTGAATGAGCGCGTCGGCGAGTGCTGCAAGGCCGTCCGGCCCGAGGCGCGTGTTGACCAAATCCAGCGTTTGCAGCGTGCGGTTCGTTTTGAGCATCTCCGCCAGCTGCTGCGCCCCATCTGCGCCAACCGGGTTGCGCTTGAGCCACAGCCCTGTGACAGACGAGTCCGGCGCGGACAGCGATACCACCAGCGGGGCCACCCCGAGCGCGTCAATCTTGTTGCAGCCCAAATACAGCACTTGGAAAGTTTTATTGACGTCAGCAAGATGCGCGACATCCGCCGCCCCGGCGTTACCAATACCGTCGGTGCCGAGCAGCAGGCTCACGATAGAATGATTCTGTGCCAATGCTTCGGTAACCGAGCGGCAGCCGGCGGGGCCGAGGGCTTGCTTGCACAAATCCAGCCGCCCGTCGTCCATGACCGTTCCGCGCGGAAACGTGGCATTTATCGGCGTGGCGGAGCATTGACGCAGAAACATTAGCAGTGGATCAAGCTCAGCCGGGTCGCAGGGGACGACCGGCGGCGACGTATACAGCGGGCAGTGAAGCGGCTGGTGTTCGGGGCCGTTGCCAGGCATGATTTTACCAGACATAGGGCGCATAGTCTTTCAGGAAATGGCCGAACAGCGGCTCGGCAGGGTCGTTTATACCGCGCGCGATGGGGTCATAGATTCGGGCGACGGCATCGGCGGCATCGAGCGGGGTCCAGAAGCCGCGATTCTGGGCCTGAACTCGCTGCGGATGCGGGTTTTCGTCGGTCACCCACCCGGTGTCCACACTGTTCATGTAGATGCCGGACCGGGCATAATCGGCGGCGGATGTCCGGGTCATCATATTCAGCGCCGCTTTCGCCATGTTGGTATGCGGATGAAAGATTGTCTTGGACTCGCGCCCGAACTGCCCTTCCATCGCCGAGACATTGACAATAAAGCGGCGTTCAAACGGGGAGCATTCCAGGAGCGGCTTTAATCGCGAGTTTAAGATAAACGGCGCGGCGGCGTTGACAAGCTGGACTTCGAGCATTTCCAAAGTCCCGACCTCGCCAAGCCGCAGCCGCCACGAATGCACGGGCCGCAAGTCAAGCTGCTGCCCGTCGCTGTCATACAGACCCGGCGGAAAGTACTGGGCCAACGTTAAATCGCTCTTCGGGTACTCAGACCGCGCTTCTAACAGTGCAGCCTCTTCGGCGTCCAGCAAATGCGCGTAAAACTCCGGCGGGCGCTTGACTGTTTGGGCTGCGTTGTTGACGAGGATATCCAAACTCGGTTCTGTCGCCAGCAGCCCTTCGCAGAAGTCTTCAACGCTCGGCAGGTGACGCAGTTCTAGACCCGCAATTTGCAGACGCTCAGCCCATTCCTCGGAATCCGGCTCGGCAGCGAAGCGTTTCTTTGCGTCGGCAGGGAACCGGGTCGTCGCGATGACGCTTGCGCCGTCTCGCAGCAGCCGCAGGGCTAAGAGAAAGCCGATTTTGACCCGTCCGCCGGTCACAAGCGCTGTCCGTCCGGTCAGGTCTGCTCGCTGTGTCCGCTTGGCGGCATTCAGCTCCGCGCAGTCCGGGCAAAGCAGATGGTACCACGGATGAACCTGGGTATAAGCGCGTTTGCAGACATAGCACAGCGCGGGCCTGTTCAGTGTTCGCCAGCGCTCTTCCATGCCCTGCCCGTTCACTTGTGCCCGCACTAGCCCCGTTTCGGCCCGTGTCTGCCGGTCGTCGGCTTTTCGTGTCTCCTGCGCGTCTCGGCGCACCCCGCGCTTGCCTTCCTTATGGATTTTCGCGACAAGCGCTTTGAACCGCTCTTCGCTGGCAGCGAGCGCCGTGTTTTCCGAGACGTATTGCAGCACCCGCAGGCAGATATCCCAGTCTTCAGTTGAAATGCCAAGCGTGTTGTTCATCACGATTTTGGAAACAGGACAGTTTTGGAAGTAGGACAGTTTTGAAAACGGGCGGGATTTGAACTCGCAGCCTCTAAGATGCAGTCTCAGCGCTCTTCCTTTGAGCTACCGTTTCCCCAGTGCTGTCAGGTTTGATGGAAACGGGCAGGATTTGAACTTGCACTTCTGGCGTGAGAGGCCAGCGATCTTCCTTTAATCCACCGTTTCCAGGCCATTGGTTCGACAGCAAAGCAGGGATTTCCTGCTGTCTGGGTGAAACCAGCAGACGGGGTACCCTGAATTGAAAGAGGAACCCGGATTGGAATTCCAGGAACCAGAAAGGCGCAGCAAGCAGCGCCCTTACATCTTCTCATGCTCTCCATCAGTGGGGGCTAGAGGGGCAATGACGTTCCTCTCTGACGACGCGCCAATTCTCACGTCGTGGGAATTTGGAGAGATCGAGGTGGCACGCTCAGCTACAACATGTTCCCAACGCCGCGTTTGCCGCCATACTCAACGCATTCAAGGAAACATTTTGTCACAAATGGCGGAACAAATAGCATCAGAGGGGCGTCTGACGCACGAAACTCTCATGCAGTTTATGAAGTCAGGGGCATTTCCCCTGGTAATACTGCGGGGCTTTGGACGCTGTAAGACAGCGCACTTGAACCGGGTCGTAATTTGTGTTATACTCCATTTGCGGGCGTTCAGCCCAACTCTGCTGGGACACAGACACGAATCCGCTTTTGAATAAGTATGACTTTGAGGAAATAAAAGCACTATGAAATCCCTTTCTCTTGGGGCGCTCTGGAGCGCTTCCGCCATTGCACTTACACTGACGGGAGCGGCCTCGGCGGCCACCTTAAATGTCCCCAGTGTCAGTTACCCGACCATCCAGGCCGCCGTCAATGCCGCTGCGGGCGGCGACACGGTCCTTCTGGCCGACGGCACCTACACCGGCCCTGGCAACGTAGACATTGACTTCAACGGCAAAAACCTAACCGTGACGTCCCAAAATGGGCCGTCGGCAGCAATTATTGACTGCGGCGGCAGCACCGGCGCAAACCATCGCGGCTTCTACCTGCACTCCAGCGAAACAGGCGCCGTCATCAGCGGCCTCACCATTAAAAACGGCTACGAAACCAACGATTTCGGCGGGGCGATTTCGCTGTTCACTTACGGCGTCACCGTCCAAAACTGCGTCATCATGAACAGCACGTCCCGCAACGGCGGCGGCCTCTACACCAACAACAGTCTCGGCACCGCGACCATCAGCGGCTGCACGTTCTCCGGCAGCACGACCAATGGCAGCGGTGGCGGCCTGTATGTCAACAGCACGAGTACAGGGACGGCGATTGTTTCCGGCTGTAGGTTTCTAAACAATTCCAGCACCGGCAGCGGCGGCGGCGGCGCGTATGTCAGCGAAAGTGGAAGCGGCACGATCTCGGTCAGCGGCTGCGGGTTTTCTGCAAACCAGGCTCCCAACAACGGCGGGGGCGGGATTTTTAACTCGAACGTCGGTACTTCCGGCACAATCACTCTTGCCGGCAGCACATTTTCCGGCAACAGCGCCAGCGCTAGCCTCGGCGGCGGCGGCATCTTCAACTCAAACGGCGGAACCGGCAACGGCACAATCGCGGTCGTTAACTGCGTCTTGTCCGGCAACTCCGCCGGCGGCGGCGGCGGCATCTTTAACTCAAACCAGAGCGGCGGCCCGGTCTCGGTCACCAACTGTACGCTCTCCGGCAACACCGGCGGCACGGCGCTTGGCGGCGGCGGCGGGATTGGCAACTACAACTTCGGCACGGTGACACTGACGAACACCGTTGTTTACGGCGATACCGGCGGCGAAATCGGCAACTATGTGCCGACAAACCCCAGCGGCACAACCATTCCGGCCAGCGCGACCTTTTGCGATGTTCAGGGCAACTACCCCGGCATCGGCAACATCAGCCTGAACCCGCAGTTTGTCGGCGCACTGTCCAACCTGCATCTTACGTTCGGCTCCCCCTGCCTTGGCGCGGGAACAGCGACCGGGGCGCCAGCAGCCGACAAAGACGGCACTCTGCGTCCCAGCCCGCCTTCAATCGGCGCGTATGAACTGCCCGCGCCCGGCACGACCCATCTTCTGTGGGATAACACGAACGGCACGACTTCGATCTGGAACTACAGCATCGCAAGCGGCAGCTTTTCCCACTTCGAGTACGGCCCCTACACCGGCTACACGGCGCAGGCCATCGCCGATGGCGGAACCGACGGCAAAACGCGCGTTCTGTGGGACAGGACAGACGGCACGACATCAATCTGGAGCCTGAACAATACGACCGGCATCTACACTCATGCCGAGTTCGGCCCTTACGCTGGATATACGGCGGCGGCCATTTCGGTCGCCTCCGACAACACGACGCACATATTGTGGACCAAGACCGACGGCTCGATCTCGGTCTGGAACTACAGCACGGCGAGCCAGACATTCACGCACAACGAGTTCGGTCCCTACGCTGGCTACACTGCAAGCACCATTGCCGCCGGTCCCGACGGCAAAATACGGGTGCTGTGGAACAACACGAATGGCACGACATCAATCTGGAGCCTGAACAATACGACCGGCATCTACACTCATGCCGAGTTCGGCCCTTACGCTGGATATACGGCGACGGCTATTTCAGTCGCCTCCGACAACACGACGCATATTCTCTGGGACAACACGAGCGGCCAGATGTCGCTGTGGAACTACAGCACTGCCGACGGCAGCTTCACGCACCGCGAATACGGTTCCTATGCCGGGTACACTGCCAGCGGGATCACCGATGGCTCCGACGGCAAGGAGCAAATCCTATGGGATAGGACAGACGGCACAGCATCAATCTGGAGCCTAAACAATACGTCCGGCGTCTTCACTCATGCCGAGTATGGCCCCTACAGCGGCTACGCGGCTGTGGCATTGTCTAGCGGCTCGTGATCTGAGTTCACGGCCCCGGCAGATTAACGTCTGCCGGGGCCTTTTCTTGTCAGTACCCGAGTGCTAAACCGTCAGTGCGCGGGTCGGAGCTGCCGAGCAAAACTTCGGTGTCCGGGTCGCGGGCGATGATCTGAGACGCGCAGCTTCCCGACCAGGCACTTCCGACCGCAAGCGCATGGCCCTGCCGGCGCAGCTCGTAGCAGGTATCAAGCGGCAGCCGGTCTTCAACCGCAAGCAGCGGGCCATTCGGGGCATCGTGCCATTTCGGGCTTTCAATCGCTTCCTGTGGGCTGCGTCCGTGATCAATCATCTGCGTGATTATTTGTAGATTTGTCTGCACCTGCACATCCGCGCCAGGCGTGCCGCCTGCCGCCCAGAAGTCGTCGCCCCGGAACAGCATCCAGGTATTCAGCGTGTGCATTGTCTTCTTGCCCGGCGCAAGCACGTTCGGACTTCTCGGGTCTAAGCTAAAGCCGGTCATGCGGTTGTTGAGGAGAACCCCGGTGCTGGGAATAACAACGCCGCTGCCATAGCGGTGAAAAACGCTTTGAATCCAAGTGACGGCGCTGCCATGGGTGTCTACGACGCAGAACGAAGTCGTGTCCGAGCCGCCGTTTAGGACCGGCAGGCGGCCCGGTGCATAGCTTGCCTGGGCTGTCTGGGTAATCCGCTTGCGCTGGTCCGCCGCGTAATCTTTTGAGAGCAGCGTCGAAAGCGGCATTTGGGGGAGGTCCCCGAGGTAGGCAAAACGATCAGAGAAGGCTAGCTTTTTGGCTTCCGCCATTAAATGCACGGTGTCCGCGCCTTCAGGGTCGAGACTGGCGAGATCGTAACCCTCTAAGATATTGAGCATTTGCAGCAGCAGGCAGCCCTGCGAGACCGGCGGCTGCTCGGTGACCGTGATGCCCCGGTAAGTGGTTCGGATCGGCTCGGTCACCAGTGTCCGGTGGCTGGCGAGATCGGCCCGCGTAAAAAAGCCGCCATTTTCGCTCGAATAGGCCAGCAGCTCTTCGGCAAACGCGCCTTCGTAGAACGCCGCCCGCCCGCCGAGGGCAATCTGCCGCAGCGTTTCGGCAAGATCGGGCTGGTACAAGGTCGCGCCTGGCTTTAGGACACTGGGCATAAGGGCAGCGAGCGTATGTGAAGATATACCCAGCAGGTCACTGTGTGCTTCCAGCAGGGCGGCCTGACGGGCAGGAAGCGCGTAGCCGTCCTCTGCCAGGCTGATCGCCGGGGCCAGAACTTCGGTCGCCGCCATCGTTCCCCAGCGTCCTAAAAGCGTTAGCCAGGCGTCCACAGCGCCCGGAACCGCTGCCGCCCGAATGCCGCGATCGGGAATGCCACTGCCCATCGCCTCCGGCGTGGCAAGAGCGGGGGCCGCGCCGGAGCCGTTCAGCGCCGACAGCTTCCGGGCCGGCGCGTCCCAGATCTGGGCAAACGCATCGCCGCCGAGGTGTGAGTTCTGCGGCTCCATGACGGCAATCGCCGCGCCGATCGCA
>JAYVVR010000552.1:0-6980 GCA_043786835.1 Armatimonadota bacterium
GGGGCCTGTGATGAGCGCTGCCGCTCGTTTGCGCGACCTCCTGAGCCTAAAGATGAGAAGGATCCAAATTGGCAGCCATTACTGCCAGACGCTCGTTACCCAGTGCTGTCTGTATCGGCAAGTCAAGTTATTTATTTGCCGGGTCCTCTAGGATAATAAAGCAGCGTATCCTAGGCTGAACCCCAGGGCTTTGAAGTGCAATTCCCCGCCTTCGCGGGCAAAGAGTCGAGATGCAAATCCAACAAAGCTGGTGCCCGCGAAGGCGGGGAATTGCTTTTGAAGCACGGGGGTTCAGCCCCGTGTTGTCCTATCTTCTCTCGACCCTTCACCCAAGTACTTCGACCTTCCCCGCCATTCCCCGCTTCATCGCCCGTGCGTGCCACCTAAGCCTCAGCGGCATCAGCAGAGACTCCCAGACTACCCCCTTGGACAGCTTGGACTGGCCGGCGCGGCGCTCCATAAAGATAATGGGGACTTCGACAATTCGAAAGCCGCAAAGCTGGGCGCGAAATGTCATCTCGACTTGAAACGAGTAGCCGTTGGAGCGGACGCTCGGCAGGTCAAGTGATTCCAAGACGCGCTTGTGATACAGACGGTAGCCGGACGTGCAGTCGTTCACCAAAAGGCCCGTGACGGTGCGGACATATTTATTCGCGCCCCATGACAGCAAAATGCGGCTCAGGGGCCAGTTAATGACCGAAATGCCGTTTAAATAGCGCGAGCCGATGACGACATCAGCAGTCTCGGCGGCGTCAATTATACTTTTCAAGTAGAGCGGATCATGCGACAGATCGGCATCCATCTCGACCACGGCCTCATAGCCATTCTCTAAAGCCCAGGCGAAGCCGGCGAGATACGCACGGCCTAACCCCTCTTTGCCGGGGCGATGCAGGACAAACACCCGGCCGGCAGTTTGAGGTGATGCTGCCAGCGTGTCGGCAATGTCGCCGGTGCCGTCGGGCGAGTTGTCGTCTACGATCAAGATGTCCACGCCGGTAGGCTGCTTTAAGACCTCTTCGGTAATCTTCTCAATGTTCCCGGCTTCGTTGTAGGTCGGGATGACCACGATTGTGCGGGTTTTCGGGTATTCTGTAGGCATAGATAATGACTTTTGGGCGTAAAATCGCAAATCGAATTGTGCTGGCGTACCTGGTTCCTGTCGCGTTCATGCTGGCGCTTGGGATTCTCGTCATCCACTTTCATGGCGACGAGATTCGGCTGCGCGAGTACGCCCTCGGCATGGTGCTGGTTCTGATCCCCGCGCTGGTCATCGGGCGGCTTTTAACTTACACGATTACAATGCATTTGGAGCAGCTCCGGCGCTCCGCCGAACAGATCGAGCGCGGCGACTACTCCGCCCGTGTTGTGCCGAGCTACGAAGACGAGTTCGCCGATCTCGCCCGTGCGTTCAACCATATGGCGGATGTTCTCGCGGCCCGCGAAAATGTCCTGCGAGAACAGAACCAGACCCTGGCATCGGTCAATCACCGATTCGAGGCTGTGCTGAATGCCGCGAACGACGGCATTGCCATGCTCGACACCGACGGCTGCTTTGTGCTGGTTAACCGGCGTTTCGGCGAGCTTTTGGGGACACGCGCCCCGCTTCTTTTGCATCACACGCTCGAAGAAGCGCGGCCTTTATTGATAGAAAAGCTCTCGCACCGATTAGCTGCGCTGGCCCCAACCGAAACACGGGCGGTCTCTGAAGAGATTATCGCGCTGGACGAACCGGACCGACGCTTCTTGCAGTTTTATACCGCCCCAGTTGCAGGTGTGGACGGTTCGGAAGTTATCGGCCGGATTATTGCCCTTCGCGATATTACCCGCGAGCGCGAGCTGGACAAGATGAAGACCGACTTTATTTCGGTAGTCTCGCACGAACTTAGAACGCCGCTGACTTCGATTAAGGGCTACACGGATTTGCTGCTGTCTGGGGCAGCGGGCGACAACTCGGAAATCCAATCCGAATTCTTAGGCATTATCCAGCTTAGCACAACGCGGCTGTCGAATTTAATCAACGACATTTTAGACATTTCGCGCATCGAGTCGGGAACACTGAAGATCAAGCACGAGCCGATAGACTACCGCCACCTAGTCGCCGACACTTTGCGTTTAATGAAAGCTGCCGCCGACGCGAAAGACGTTTCGATGGACGCTGCCCTGCCTGAGACCATTCCGCCGGTGCGGGGCGACGCCGACAAAGTGACCCAAGTTTTAACGAACTTGGTCTCGAACGCCATCAAGTATACCCCAGAAGGCGGCTGGGTGAAAGTCAGCCTCGAAGTCACCGGTGATACGAGTGTCACCACCTGCGTCGCCGACAGCGGCATTGGGGTCGCGCCGGAAGATCAGCCGAAGCTGTTCCAGAAGTTCTTTCGCGCCGACAACAGCAGCACCCGCGAAGCCGGCGGCACGGGCTTAGGCCTTGTCATCGCGAAAACCCTGATTGAGCTGATGGGCGGCACAATCTGGCTGGAAAGCGAGCCGAACCGGGGCAGTAAGTTCTACTTTACTCTGCCGCTGCTGCTCGAAACCGGCAACGCACCCGCCCCTCTGCCGGTTGCCCTGCCTGAGCGCGGCATCGGCCTGATCTTGATTGTAGACGACGACCCTTACGTCCGAAGTTTAATCCGCCACGCCCTGCACCGGCGTGGCTACGGGACTTTGGAAGCGTCAGACTGCGCCGAAGCTCAGCAGAAGGCGCGTCTGCACAAGCCCGACGCGGTTTCGTTAGACATGATGATGCCGGGCATGGACGGCCTCCAAACCCTGCGGGCGCTCAAGAATGACCGGGCCACTGCGCCCATTCCAGTCGTTGCCGTATCCGTGCTTGGCGATCCTGCTCACGGCGACCTGATGCTGGGCCTGTTTTCGTTCCTGCAAAAACCGTTTACGCCTGAGATGCTGTCCGCCGCCCTCACCGGCCCCTGCGGCAGCACTGGAACTACCCACGCGCTGGCAGTCTGCGCCGCTGACACGCAGGTCTACGGCGACTTTTTGGCCGCCGTGCCGAGCCTTGAAGCCTCCGGCCTGACTTTGACTATCGCCGAAAGCGCCCCGGACGCCGTCGCCTATGTGATTACCGAAACGCCAAGTGTCATCGTGCTGGACACCGCCATGCCCGACGCCGCCCTGTTCGAGCTATTGACTGCATTAAAGGCCGAAGAGGAAGCCGCCCGCATCCCGATTATCCTGCTCACCGACGACATCGCCGGCAGCAGCCTCCCAAGCGGCCCTGAAACAGAGACCGGCGGGGCGCTCTTGGACACGCTCTGCGAACAGCTCAGCCGCGCCATCCCAATGTGGGAGATGCCGGCGAAGTGAGCCGTCACGCACTGTATTTTGTTACGAATAAGTTATGCCACAAATGATCATTGGCATTGCTGGCAGTCTGGAAGCTCTCGTCAACACTCTTTGTTCGGTGAAAGAAAACTTTTCCGTCATCAAGCCTGACGGAACGGCTATCGGTTACATGACAGAGCCTCTAGGCATAAACTCCGATGGTTCAGCACTGTTTTGGTTTGGCATCAAGCGTGAAGGTGAAGTTTTCAAGTTTGATGTCTCCGAAGGCCAAGTTTTTGATGTTTTTGCAGGCGATCAACTTCAGTTTCGGTTCAGCACAGAGCAAGAGGCGAAAGCATTTTTATTGGGGATGCTACTTGGCCGCACAAATCAGGACTTCAGTTTGTCATAGACCTTTAGATCATGCCACAAATGGCAAGGCTAGACAGCCAAGATGCCCGGAAGTGCCGTTGCGCGGAATTTAGAACAAGAAGGTAGCGGCAAGCCCTATATTACAAATTTACTGCAAGGACGCATAACATGAAGTTTGACATGATCAGCGGCATTACGAACGTTGAACCGGTTGCGATTGCCGGGCGTATTCGTGAAGTGGCGCGGCTACGGAAAGCGCATGGGGCAGGGCGATGGTGTAAGCTCAAAGGCCGTGCCGCTGTTCGTCTGGCCGACGGCTCGGCATGGCAAGCGGAAGTGCATTGGTACGAGGCAAACGGCATCGGACGCAAAGAGATCAAGATCAAGCAATTACTGTACCGTGAAAGTTAAGGCAGGAGCAAGCCAGATGAAAGAAAACTCATTGTCATTATCTCAGCCGTCTTTTGTTGTGTGCGTGGACAATACAGACTATCCCGCTTCGCTGGAACAGCGCAAGATTTACGAGGTCCTGCCGGACGCACAGGCGGCGGAGCATTCTCTCGTGCGGGTTGTGGATGAAAGTGGGGAGGATTATTTGTATCCTTCTGACTACTTCATCGCGGTCGAATTGCCCCAGCCGGTTCAGCAGGCACTGGCTTTAGCGGCGTAGTAGGCAATGGAATTAAAAATTATGAGCGCGACATTAACCGTTTCGGAAACGATTTACAAGGCGGTTGTTCACCCGGAAGGAGAGGGCGGCTACTGGGCGGAAGTGGCTGGGCTGCCCGGATGCTTTACGCAAGGAAGGACGCTAGACGAGCTTTACAGCAATCTTAAAGAGGCAATCGCCTGTCACTTGGATTTAGAGACAAACGATGTGCGGGTTGGTTTGCTGGAAATGGCCGCATGAACGTTGTCAGCGGCGGGTATCTGTGCCGGGTTCTGCGGAAAAAGGGTTGGGTGCATCTGCGAACGAAGGGGAGCCATCAAACTTGGGGCAAGTCCGGCTACGCGGACGTGACTGTCCCGGTTCATGCCGGAAAAGATTTAGGACGTGGTCTCCAGGCTGCATTATTGAAGCAAACAGGACTGACCGAGGCTGATCTTTAATCGCTGCTTTTGATAGGGACAGAAGATGACAGAATACAACATTGCGGTTGTCGGGGCGGGGGCGGTAGGACAGGAGATGCTGCGGGTGCTGGCGGAGCGGCGATTTCCAAGCCGCACTGTCAAAGTCCTGGCCCGGAGCGCACGGACACTGACGGTGGACGGGCGCGAGTACCAAGTCGAGCCGACGACGCCGGAAGCCTTTGACGGGATAGACATTGCGCTGTTTGCCGGGACTGAAGGGGAACGCGGCGCGGCGGTAGTGTTTGGACCGGAAGCAGTTCG
The DNA here is from genome assembly GCA_043786835.1 of Armatimonadota bacterium. Lineage (GTDB taxonomy): Bacteria > Armatimonadota > Armatimonadia > Armatimonadales > Capsulimonadaceae > JANXMY01. The sequence continues at coordinate 5,047 of JAYVVR010000552.1, forward strand.
TCGCGGGGCGGTGATTATTGACAACGGCGCGGACTTTCGAATGCGGGCCGACGTGCCGTTAGTGGTGCCGGAAGTCAACGCGGCGGCTTTAGCGAATCATAAAGGGATTATCGCGAACCCGAACTGCTCGACAGCCCAGCTTGTGCTGGCATTGAAGCCACTGCACGATTTGGCGACGATTACGCGGGTCTGGATTGCGACCTATCAGGCTGTGTCCGGGGCAGGCGCGGCGGCAGTGGACGAGCTGACGGCGCAGAACGAAGCACTGGGAGCAGGTCGGGCGATTTCGGCGGCAGGGCCGGTGTTTCCGATGCAGATCGCGGCGAATGTCATCCCGCAGATTGGCGGGTTCGACGACTTGGGGTATACGTCAGAAGAGATGAAGCTGGTGTACGAGACGCGCAAGATTATGGGCATTGATAACCTGCGGGTAACGCCGATTATTGCGGCGCGGGTCCCGGTCTTTGTCGGCCATTCGGAAGCAGTCTGCGTCGAGACCGAGCGGCCCGTGACCCCCGTTGAGGCCCGCGAGTTGTGGGCGAACGCGCCGGGCCTAGCCGTCTTGGATGAGCAGGACGGGGCAGACCCATACCGAGCGTATCCGACGCCGCTTGCAGCGGCAGGCAAGGACACAACGTTTATCGGGCGCATCCGGCAGGATCTGGATAACCCGCATGGGCTGAACTTCTGGGTTGTCAGCGACAATCTGCGAAAAGGCGCGGCGACAAACGCGGTGCAGATTGCAGAGAGTTTAGTCGCGCAGGGACTGTTAAAAGGGTAAGGACAGGCGAGCACGGACAAGATAAGGAGGGCGAACACAAGGTTCGCCCTCTTGGCATAGGGGATAAGCAGCATGGAACCGAGATTTGGCCGGGTGCTGACCGCAATGGTCACGCCGTTTACTGCGTCCGGGGACGTAGATTATGAAGAAGCCAGGCGGATGGCGGTCTGGCTCACCGAACATGGCTCCGATGGCCTGGTCGTGACCGGGACGACCGGCGAAAGCGCGACCCTGAACCGGGAAGAAAAGCTGCGGCTGTACAAGACGGTTCGGGAAGCGGTCGGGCCGGAGTATAAAGTGCTGGCAGGGACGGGCAGCTACGACACATCGGAGACGGTCGTGCTGTCGCTCGAAGCCGAGGAAACGGGCGTAGACGGGCTTCTGGTCGTCACGCCGTACTACAATAGGCCGTCGCAGGAAGGTTTGTTCCAGCATTACAAAACGATTGCCGAGGCGACCGAGCTGCCGGTTGTGCTGTACAACGTCCCGGCGCGAACGGGAGTCAACCTAGAAGCGGCGACTACACTCAGGCTGGCTCAGGTTGAAAACATTGTCGCTGTCAAAGAAGCCAGCGGTCTGATGGCCCAGGTCGGCGAGATTATACTTCACGCGCCTGAAGGCTTCCAGCTTTACGGCGGGGCGGACGAAGTCAACCTGCCGATACTCGCGCTCGGCGGGGTGGGAAACATCAGCGTGATTTCCCATGTCGTCGGCCCCGATTTGCAGGAGATGCACCAGGCGTTTTTTGCCGGCGATATGGACACCGCCCGGCGTCTGCACCTCGGCACACTGCCGATGACGAAGGCCATGTTCAGCGCTCCCAGCCCGGTTCCGACAAAAACCGCGCTGCAGATGCTCGATGTCCTGCCGAGCAGCCGGGTTCGCCTGCCCCTCGTAGATGCCAGCGAAAAAGAACGGGCGCTTATTCATGCGGCCCTGAAAGATTATGGATTACTCCGGGGCTAAGAACCCCTCCCGCTCGTTCCAGGTAGCCAGTGCTTAGGGAGCGACACTGAGGCAGGATGCCGCAAGTGCCAGACTGAGGCAGGATGCCGCAAGTGCCTGGAACGAGCGGGAGGGGTTCTTAGCCCCGGAGTAATCCATAATCTTTCAGGGCCGCATGAATAAGCGCCCGTTCTTTTTCGCTGGCATC
>JAYVVR010000553.1:0-2424 GCA_043786835.1 Armatimonadota bacterium
GGGGTCGCCCGCTGCTATGTTAAGTCTCTCGAAACGCGCCGATTACGCCCTGCTTGCGCTCTCGCACCTCGCCGCCATGCAGGCCGCCGAGCCGGCACGTCTTGTCAATACCAAAGAAATCGCCGAGCAGTACGAGCTGCCTGCCGAGCTTCTTGCGAAGCTTTTGCAGACGCTTGTTCGCGCCGGCATTGTCGCGTCCCATCCCGGCCCGACCGGCGGCTACCGCCTGCTCCGTGCACCGGCGGCGGTCAGTATCGCCGAGATTATCGCCGCGATTGACGGTCCGTTCGCCATCCTGCCCTGTTCAAACGGTCAGGGCGAGAGCTGCAAGCAGTTCAGCCGCTGCATCATCCACGACCCGATGCACGAGATCGAACGCCGTGTCAAGAGCCTGCTGACCGAGATTACCCTGGCAGATGTCAGCGGCGTTGGGGCAGACACAAAACTGCCGGAACCGGATTGGTCCAGCCTGCCTGACTACTCCGCCCGCCGCTACGCCGCCGGTCTGCCGATGGGGTAACCGCTTTGGAACTGACCGCCGACAACCCATTCACGGCAGTTTTGGCGGATGGCGAAACTCTTTTGTGGATGGGACAGCCTGATATGTTATCGTATAGACAGGCTCATCGAAAAGAACCTGTCAAGATTATCGCTTGGCTGCTGTTCGCACTTGCAATCATTGATTTCATGGCGTTCAGGATTTACGTCAACGGCGGCTTGACGATTACGTGGATTACTCCGGCCTCGTTCTTGAATGCAAGTGCTATTTTCTTTGCGGGGTATATGATAAAGGCAGACAGAACCTTCACGGGTTCCGACTGGCATTATGCGGTTACGAACAAGCGGGTATTGTTCCATCATCCTGCCGAGGATGGTCTCTGCACAGAAAAGCTTGCGCTCGATCAAGCTACGAAAGTTTACCTGCAACCGGAAACGACTGCCATTTGTACACTTGTGTTTGAGCGAAAGCTGTTTTTATTCCTGAGCGAGCGAATTGACTTTTACATCAGTGATGTAATCGAAGTGCAGAAGTTGGTCGTTTCGCTGCTGATGGGCGTGAGGCAGGAAGCCAAGTGTTTGCGAGTCTGTCGTCCGAAGGACGCTTTTTCCAGCGAGTGAAGTTGGCTTCCTCGCATTCTCCCTCTATTAAGTTTATGACACCAATCTATCTCGATAACAACGCAACAACAAAGCCGGACCCACGGGTCGTTGAGGCCATGCTGCCGTTTCTGACCGAAATCTACGGCAACGCGGCGTCGCGCTCCCATGCGTTCGGCTGGGCGGCGGAAGAGGCGGTCGCCAAAGCACGGGGGCAGGTGGCAGCGCTTATTGGCGCAGACCCGCGCGAGATTGTCTGGACTTCGGGCGCGACCGAGTCGAACAATCTGGCTTTGAAGGGCGTTTTGGAAAAGCTGGCCCCAAACGGCGGACATCTGATTACTGCTGTTACCGAGCATAAAGCGGTCTTAGACACAGCCAAGCACATGGAACACGCTGGGCATCGGGTGACGTATCTCGGGGCAGACAGCTTTGGGCAGATTGATTTGAGTGAGCTTTCCGAGGCGCTGACGCCTGACACGACGCTGGTTTCAATCATGTCGGGCAGCAACGAGATTGGGACGCTGCAGCCGATTGCCGAAATCGGGGCTATGTGCCGGGAGCGCGGCGTCTTGTTCCACACGGACGCGACCCAAAGTGTCGGCAAGCTGCCGCTAGACGTGAACACTCTGCCGGTTGATTTGCTGTCGTGTACGGCGCATAAGCTGCATGGTCCTAAAGGGGTTGGGGCATTATATGTACGCCGGCGTGCCCCGCGCGTGAAGCTGACAGCGCAGATGGACGGCGGCGGGCATGAACTGGGCATGCGCTCGGGGACATTGAACGTGCCAGGGATTGTCGGCTTCGGCAAAGCCTGCGAAATTTGTCAAAACGAACTGCCCACCGAAAGACCGCACTTGACTGCCCTGCGAGACAGATTAATTTCGGGCATTCTAGGAACAATTGCCGGGACGCATCTGAACGGACACCCGACTGAGCGGCTGCCGCATAATGTCAATATTGCTTTTGAGGGCGTTGAAGGCGATGCGTTGATGGCGTCGCTGCCGGAAGTCGCGCTGTCCACAGGTTCTGCGTGTTCGTCTGAATCGCTATCGGCAAGCTACGTCTTGAAAGCCATCGGCCTGCCGGACGCTCTCGCCTACGCGTCACTCCGGTTCGGCATTTCGCGCTTTACGACCGACGCCGAGATTGATTACGTTCTTCATAAGCTGCCGAGCATCGTCGAGAAGCTGCGGGCGCTTTCTCCGGGAAGAAGCGTGGGAACATCAAGCGTGGGATTGAATTCCTCCGCTGTGGGGCGAAGCGCCCGGTAACCGCCTGCGCGGGTGCAAGAAAAGAGTAAATCCTTCTCTACGAAGGTGGAGA
>JAYVVR010000554.1:0-2424 GCA_043786835.1 Armatimonadota bacterium
GCCTGAGCGAATGGAGTGACGCGAAAATTTGCTACGAGCACGGCGCCGAGATTGGTGAACAGATTGGTGATGACACGGCAACCGAGCGGTGTTTACACGAACTTGCACGGCTACAACAGATCGCGGGCCATTTAGACGGAGCGGCGAGACTGTACGAACGAAGTCTGGACATTGCACGAAGGGTAGACGATAAGATTAGCATCGCTAGTAGCATACATAATCTGGGTGTTCTTCATCAAAGTCAAGGAAGATTTGAAGAGGCGGCTCAGTTATATCAGCAAAGCCTTGAAATAAAAGAAGCAATAGGCGACAGAAAGAGTGTCGCAAGCAGCATCCAACAACTTGGCCTCATCCAGCATGAGCTAGGGAATCTGGAAGATGCGAAGCTCCTGTACCAGCAGAGTTTTGACATAAAAGAAGAAGTGGGTGACAAAGCGGGGATGGCAGCAACGATACATCTGCTCGGAATGCTCAGGCAAGAGGAGGGTGATTATCAGGGAGCGCAGGAATTGTATGACCGCAGCCTGATTATTAGTGAAAGTCTCGGCGATGAATTTGGTCAAGCATTGACTCAAGCGCAAATCGGAGTGTTACAGCAGGCACGGGGGCGTCTCCGTCAAGCAACTCAAAACTACTTGAAGGCATGGTTGACATTTTACAAACTGGGCGCAACGCAGTCTAATCTAACGGCAAAGAAGTTATGGACAATTCGGGAGCAGGTTGGCGAAAAACAGTTGCATTGCTGGGTGGCTGAATATCATGGGCTACAAGCGGCTGAGATCAACAGGAGATTAGATAAAGCGCTTTCTCTGCTGGCCGCTCCGATATTATAAGGGCCAGTAGCGATCGGTTGAGCCGCCATTTATAGCACGCTTTCCCCCGACTCGCCCGTGCGGATGCGCCGCGCCTCCGCCGCCGGCAGGACGAAGATCTTGCCGTCGCCCTCTTCGCCGGTGCGGGCCTGTTCTAACAAAATCTCGATCACCTCGTCCACGGCCTCGTCGCGGACGGTCAGTTCCAGCTTGATCTTGGGGGGGAGGCGCATGATGTACTGTTCGCCCCGGAACAGGTCGGGGCGCTGGCCGCCGGCCCGACCCGACCCGCGCACGTCGCTGACCGTCATGCCGGTGATGCCGGCCTCGGCCAGCGCGCTTTTGACCGCTTCCAGGCGCAGGGGCCGGATGATCGCCTCGATTTTCTTCAACGGTGCCTCTTTCTGCTTGTCTTCTTTGTGGCTGCCATCGGGTAAAATGGGGAAAAGACTTCGCGCGTGTGTCTCCCCGGAGTGACACGAAAGGACACCCGTTTTATGCATCGCCTGTCTCGGTGCCTCTCGCTCTTCTGCGCCGCCGCAGCCGCTGGCGGCCTTCTCGTACTTCCCCACCCCGCCACCGCCCAAACTGATGGAACGGTCCCATCGGGCAGCCGGCTGACGGCCCGCCTGCGGCTCGGCGACGGCCGGCAGACCTGGCACCCGTCGCGCCGGCAGCTCGGCGTCGGTTACGCGCCCGGCTCCTCGGACACCAGCCCGGCGGGTCAGGTCAAGTTCGTCATCAACCGCGCCAAGACGCGCGCTTATTTTCGGGGCATTGCCCCCTATGTCCGGCGCGGGGCCAAGAACGCACACGTCGTTCTGGTGGAAGCGAGCGCCCACGATCAGGGCATGGACGAAGTCCCCGCGCAGGTCGTCCCCGGCTATGACGGGGCGGCCCTGGACGTGGACGCCGCCGTGGACCTGGTCCAAAAGACGATGGAAACGAGCCCGAGCGTCATCCACATCATTCTGCCCGTCAAGACCAAGCCGGCTAAAGTCTCGGCCGCACAGCTTCAAGGGGTGGACGCCCGCGTCGGCTACTTCGTGACGCGGTTCAACCCCGGCGACGAGGGACGCACGGCAACGGTGCGCCGCGCGATCTCGATCATTGACGGGACGATCGTCCCGCCGGGCGGCGTGTTCTCCGTGGACAAGACGGTCGGCCCGCGCGACCCGGCCCACGGCTTCACCGGCATGGGCCACGTCTTCGTGGACGGCCACATGGAATTACAGAGCGGCGGCGGCATGTGCCAGGTGGCGACGACGCTCTTCAACGCCGCCATGCTGGCGAACTTGAAGGTCGTCGAACGCCACCAGCATGTCCGCACGGTGCCCTATGTGGATCCAGGGCGCGACGCCACCATCTACCACGGCCAAAAGGACTTCAAGATTCAGAACAACACGGACGCGCCGCTCTTGATTTCCTATCGAACGAACCGCAGTCACGCCATCGTCTCGCTGTTCGGCAAGGGCGTGCCGGGCCGCAAGGTGCGGCTGGTCGCCTCGTACCGACGGCTGGGCGAGCGGCACTACATCGGGACCTTTAACCGGGTCGTCTACGAGCCTGGCAGCGCGCCGCAACGGGGGCAGCCCTTCCGTAGTGATTACAA
>JAYVVR010000555.1:0-2421 GCA_043786835.1 Armatimonadota bacterium
TCATGGGTCAGCGAGGGGGCGCTGCGAAAAAACGTCCCCGAGTTCACGCCTCAAATGGACCAGCTTGACGCCGCACGGGTGCGCCCGATAAACTTCGCCCAGAGCCTCGCCGAATGGTATACGAAAAACGATCCCGGCACACCGGCGCAGTGGCAGAACCCAGCGGCAAATGACGCTGCCTGGGAGACAATTACCGCGCCGAGTTTATTTCAGGATGCGGGTCTCGCGGATTTGAAGGGCATCAACGGCGTCATCTGGTACCGCAAGACATTTGATCTGCCGACGGGGAGCGCCGGCAAAGATGCGGTCCTGCATTTGATGGTTGACGACAACGATACGACATGGATTAACGGGGTTCAAGTCGGCGCGACTGAAGGCTACACTGTGCTGCGAGCGTATGCGGTCCCAGCATCAGTACTGAAGCCGACCGGGAATGTCGTCGCTGTCCGGGTGCTGGACACCGGCGGTGGGGGCGGGATTTGGGGCGAACCATCGGGCCTGAATTTGACAGTCACCGGCGGTGACGTTTTGTCTCTTGCAGGAACTTGGCGGATTAAGCTGGGCGTCGCACTGACAAAGACAACGCCGCTGCCTGTTGCGATCAGCGATAACCCGGGCTTCCCGACGACGCTTTACAACGGTCAGATTAGCCCATTAGTGCCGTTCGGGATCAAAGGCGCGATCTGGTATCAGGGGGAGGCCAATTCCGGGCGCGACGCTCAATACCGCCGCCTCCTGCCGGCGCTCATCGGCGACTGGCGGACCCAGTGGGGCGAAGGCGCGTTTCCGTTTTTGATTGTTCAGCTTGCTGGATTTGCCCCCGGCGGCGACGCGTGGCCGCTGCTGCGCGAAGCCCAGTGGCGGACATCTCTTTCGGTCCCGAATACCGGGATCGCGACCGCGCTTGACATCGGCGACCCAAACGACATTCATCCGAAGAACAAGCAGGACGTGGGACGGCGGCTTGCGCTCATCGCTGAGGCAAAAACTTATGGTCTCAAAGTCCCCTATGCCGGCCCGGTTCTCAAAGCGCTGACTGCTGCCGGGCACGCGGCGACGCTGACATTCACGCACACCGAAGGCGGTTTGGTCTCCAAAAGCGGTCCGGCGTTGACCGGGTTCGAGGTCGCCGGCGCGGACGGCGTTTTCGCTGCTGCCGACGCCCATCTTTCCGGGAATACCGTCATTGTTTCGTCGCCGAGTGTTTCAATGCCGACTGCTGTACGCTACGCCTGGTCCGGGGACCCACAGTGCAGCCTGTATAACGGCGCGGGCCTACCCGCATTCCCGTTTGATACCGGCGGGAAGTAAGAGACAAAAGAGGTACCGACACTTTCAGTGTCGGTACCTCTTTTGACGTGCGATTGTCCGAAACAGACATAAGTGCTGCACAAAAGGCCGTCCCAATCTTATGTCCACGCCTCCAGCTCACTTCGCTCGGCAGCGGAGTGAAAGGTGGACAATTGCCCCTCAAAAGACCCGGATTTCCAATCCGGGCACCTCTATATCTTCTCGCTTTTTTCCCCGCCTATTCCTACTGCGCCGTCGGCGATTTGGCTTCTTCGGCTTGCAGGCGCTCCATCACCACTTCCTTGCGCTGGACCGGAACTTCGCCGGGCGCGAACACACCGACAATCACCTGATCGCCGACGACTTCCAGGATTTCGACTTCGATGATGTCTAAACCTTCTCCGATTTGGATGACTGAGCTGCTGCCATCGTGCGGACGGCGGTTGAAGAGATGCATAACAGTCCTTCTGCTAGTAGAGATTGTAGTGATAGTCGCGTCTTACGCCGTTTACGAATATTATTATTTGCTATGCATAATTCATGCCAAGTAAGATTACTGAGCCTCTCAGCCAGATTTAATTATTGTCCGGCGCCTTCCTCCCGCATTTTCAAGCGTATCCTCCGGCTAGATTCCGCGCTTTCGCGGCAATAAACGAAGTCATGAGGAGGCCACTCGGTGATTGATAAACCAATCCGGCCGACGACCGCCGACATTCCCGCGCAGACCATTCCTTACCCCGGCAAGCAAACCGATATGACGCTGCCCCCGCAGGCCGATCTGGTCGGCTGCAAGCCTGCCGGCAAGCTCTCCGGCAAGAAAGCAATCATCACCGGCGCAGACTCCGGCATTGGCCGCGCCGTCGCGCTGGCATTTGCGATGGAAGGGACTGATGTCGCGATTGTCTACAACGAGAACGATGAGGATGCCGAAGAAACGAAGTCTATTGTGGAAGCGCAGGGACGGCGCTGTCTGGTGCTGAAAGCCGAGGTCCGCGACCCTGCCGCCTGCCGCTCGGCAGTCGCGAAAGCGGTTAACGATGCGGCTTACCAGGCTGTGCAGGACTCTTTGGAAGAGATCAGTGACGAGCAGTTTCGGTGGACACTGGAAACGAATATCTTCGGCTATTTCTA
>JAYVVR010000556.1:0-2410 GCA_043786835.1 Armatimonadota bacterium
TGCAGCAGCTTTAGCGTCTCCACCAGCAGATCGTCAAAGTCTAGTCGGCGCGAGGGCTTTTTCGCCAGGATGTCAAACTTTGCTTCTTTGGCCTGTTCGTAGCACTTCCAGAACTTGACCAAAGTTTGAATAGCGGGATCGGCCCAGTTCGGCTCGTGCGCCCGGAACGCGGCTTCGGCTTCTTCGACTTTGTAGCCCCGGTTCTTCACTGCCGAGACTGCCGAGAGTGCGCCTTTAGGATCGTACTTGACATTCAGGCCGAACGGCGGCGATGGCAGGCCCCGCGCCATCCAATCCTTGTCGCCTAAGATTGCTTTCGCGACTCGCACCTGCCAGTTTTCGTCGGCAAGCTGGAAGTAGCCGGCCTTGCCGTAAAGATGCGCCCATTCATGCTTCAGAATGCGAAGGCAATGGGAGTGGAATGTGCCCATCCACATCTTCTCAATAATTGCATCCCCGCCGTCGCCGAGCAGGGCGGCCAGGCGCAGGCCCATCTCGTCAGCGGCTTTTTTCGTGAACGTGGCGACAAAGATGCGCTGCGGGTCCACGCCTTTGGCAAGGAGGCGGGCCGCACGGCGGGTCAAAACTGTGGTCTTGCCAGACCCTGCCCCTGCCAGCACCAGAGCTGGGCCGTCATCATGAAAGAATGCTTGAAGCTGTTGCGTGTTCAGACCCGCTTCAAGTTTTGGCAGGAGAGATTCGCTGCGGAGTTTATGTAAATCTTCGGTGATGGCTTCGAGAGTGGCTTGCATAAAAATTCTGTGAGTGTTTCGAGGGTTGGAAGTGCATAGATTATACCGTATCCCCGGCTGTTACAGCGCTCGGGAACGAAAACTAGGAGCATCGGGTATAATAGAATCGATATGAAACTTTCGGGGCGGCTCAAACTTGTGGTCTCGTGCCTTCTCGCGGTCCTCTTGGTCGGCGGGACAGCCCTGCCGTCGCCTGCGGTCTGGCAGTGCCGCTACTCTTCCCGCATTGTCTCTGCCGCGTTTGTCCCGGCGCCTTCTGCTATGCCGTGCCTCACGGACGCCGCGATGGCGTCCATGCCCTGCTGCCACTCGTTAAAGCCAATAGCTGATCGCAGCCTGCATGGCAAGCAGGCACTTTCGCATCCCCCATGTCATCCCACCTTGACACGCCTTGCGGTGGTCCCTGCGCTGGGCATGACCGAAGCTAGCTTCCATCTGCGCCAGAGCCTGCTCGCATTCCAGGCTGTGGTCCCAGTGATGGCGGCTTTTGCCGTTTCTGCCCCGATTACCCTGCCTCTTCGGCAGCGGCCTCCGCCGACGTTCGGTTCCTCTCTCTCTGCCCCTGCCTATTCTTTCGGTCTCCATGCGCCCCCGGCTGCCTAACACTCCTTCACGTTTTCACCCTCTACTGCTTCAAAGAGCAGAACTTTTCCATATATCGGAGTCTCATCGTGACTAAAATTTCTCGCTGCGCCGCGCTGTGTCTGGCTCTCCTGAGCAGCGCTGCCGCAGTCTCGGCCTCACCGTTCACGGCGAACGCCGGCGTTCTCAAAGTCGTGACCTCCAGCGGACTGACTGCTGCTGAAGAAACAGAAACACCCGGCCAGTCGTCGCCCGATGGGAAGATGCTGACGCTTCAGGGAAAGAGCATCCGCCTCGTTGCAATCACCGGCCCGGAGAACGACATGCTCTCGTACCGCATTGGCGGCAGGCGCAGCCCAACGCTCGTTGTCTCTCGCGGTGCGACGATTAAGCTGCTGTTCGTCAACACGGACGACGACATGGCGCATAACATCCGCTTCGGTCCGGCACTGAAAGCCTACCCGAATGTAATGGCATCTTACCTGAAAACATCGGCGGGAACGCTGGAGCTGGCCCATAAATCGGGAACGACCTACTCCGCCGACGAACTGACGCTGCATCTGCCGGCGACACCCGGCGCTTACGTTTACCTTTGCACCGTGCGCGGTCACGCCCAGGGCGGCATGGTGGGAAAGATTGTGGTTCATTGAATAACGCAAAAAACATAGCAGCTCTGACGCTGCTCGGCATCGTCGCTGCGGGGCCGGCTGCGGCCCAAAATACAATGCCGGGAATGACGATGCCCGGTGCGAAGACGCCTGCGCCCCAGAAACAGGACGCGGGTATGAGTGGTATGTCGTCCTCGGTGGATCTCAACGATCCGATGTCGCAGGAAGCGCCGGGAACGGCCTGGCTGCCGTCGTCTACGCCGATGTACGGCAAAATGACTATGACACGCGGCAATATGCTGATGCTGCACGGGGCCGCAATACCGCGTTACACCAATGTCGGATTGAAACGCGGCGACCGGCGTTTTGACCTGCCGAACTGGGGAATGGCGATGTTCAGCCATCCCCTGACACCATCTTCGCAGCTTGGACTGCGGGCGATGCTCTCTTTGGACCCCCTCACCGAGG
>JAYVVR010000557.1:0-2407 GCA_043786835.1 Armatimonadota bacterium
TGGAGCTGTGCCAGTCGGGACGGCCGTCGAATCGTCGGGGCAGTGAAAAACTCCGGTGCTCTTAACGTATGGGTAAAGCTGTCCGGCCCAGCCGGATGCTCCACCATAACCGTTGGTGCCGGCAATCAGGTACTCGTCATAGTCTTGAGAGTACTGAATCACTGCAATACCAAGCTGCTTTTCGTTGGACAGACAGGCAGTGCGGCGGGCGTTCTCGCGCACTTTCTGAAAGACAGGGAAGAGTATCGCCGCCAAGATTGCGATGATTGCGATGACAACGAGAAGTTCGATGAGCGTAAAGCCTTTTGACTTATTCATGGTTTCCTTGGTTTCTAATGATATTCAATCGTATTTCCAGTAAGTGAGCGTGGTATCATGCATCGGAGCGAAACTGCTTGACACCGTCGCTGAGTACCGCAACCAGTCCCAAAGGGCTTCAATATCGCCGTTTTGCTGACCTGTAGAAGATGGCTGTGAAATGAGTATATCATAGGATTTTAATAATGTCAATAGGAATATTGACATTAACATATGTTAGTTGTATAATAAGTTTGAATTGAACTATACTAATTTTCATATACATTGTTTTTAGATGTGGAAACGAGATTCCTATATGTCGACGAACATCAATCAAGTTGAGTGCCTTCTCGGTGATGGCCCCCTGTACCTGCGTATTCAGAACGCCCTGCGCGGACGCATCAGAAAGGGCGACTGGATGCCGGGACAGATGCTGCCCACCCGGCGGGTCCTCTGCTCCGAGTTCGGCACGACTCAGGTGACTTTAGACAAAGCCATCGAGGGTCTGATCCGCGAAGGGCTGCTGCGGGCCGCACGCGGAAGCGGGACTTTCGTCGCCTCCGCTGCCGTCCGCGCCCTGAGGATTGGCGTGGTCATCAAGTGCAGCGGGCTGAAAGAGACGCTTGAAGAACAGTTAGACGATAACTTTTATTTCGGACCGCTCTTTCGGGGCATCCGCGACGGCGTCACCGGGCAGTCGGTCGAGATGCTCTACTCGAACATCCAGAGTGGTGACTACGCAGATTTTTTCCGGGAAAAGACGCTGGACGGCATGATTCTCGTCCTGCCAGCCCTGGAAGATGTGCCGAAGCTGCATGCTCTGACCGCCGCCGGTGTGGTCTATGTGGCGGCGGGCTTTTCGACAGGCGACCCTGCTGATGCCGACCTTCCCTGCGTGGACACCAACAACCGAGAGGCCGCAAACGAGGCGGTGACGCACCTGCTGGAGCTGGGGCATCGCCGTGTCGCGATCATCAACTTGACAACATCCCAAGGGAACCACCACGACCGATTGGAAGGCTATTTCGACGCACTTGCCTCGGCGGGACTGGCTGTTATTCCCGATGACCTTGTTCTGTATCCTACGCAATGCATGGATCGGTTTGACCCGCATATCGAATCCTGGATCCTCCGGGTTAAAGACTCAGTGGGTCTGCCGACCGCGATTTTTGCCTGTGATTACCTGATGGCGCTCGCGACGCTGCGGGTTCTGCGACGGTACAAGCTGCGTGTACCGGAGGACATCTCCCTGGTCATATTCGATGATCCTCTGTCCGCGGCGCATCTGACACCGCCCCTGACTGCCGTCCGCCAGCCTGTCTACCAGATGGGCCTACTCGCTGCACAGCGGCTTCTGGCAGTCCTCCAGGCCGAAGATACCGCTGCCCCCACAGTGCAGGGCAAGCAGGTCCTTTCCAACACGCTGATCGTCCGCGAGTCAACATCCTCTCCCCGTCAGGCGACTGCACTCACTGAGCTTCACCAGTCACTGTCCTGACAGAAAGATACCGACTATGAAACATTTCTTGCTTTTCTCCTGCTGCTCGACTGCAGTACTGCTTTGCCTCTCCGGGAGCCTTCTGCATTCTGCCAGCGCTGGCCCTGCCGCCCCAGATCTGCTTGCCGCCGTACCCTGGTCGCTTTTGTCTCCGGTGGGCTCCGCGCAGATGAGCAAAACGCCGGCGGGCACGGCTCAGGTACTGCATGTGACGGTGCTCAAGCCCGCAAGTCTTTACTACCAAATTCAGCTCACACACGACATTGTGGCCGCCCTTCCCGCCGGAACTCACCTGCGCTACCGATTTTCAGCCCGGTCCGCTACGCACAGCATTTTTCATGCCGTGGTTGAAAAGCGGACGGCCCCCTATACACACCTGATCGATCAGCAGATCACGCTCACCCCGGTTTATAAGCAGTATACGTTCGTTACGTCTATCCCGGCAGCGTATGGGCCTCGCGGGATAGCCGCACGCCTGCAGGTGGGGCAGCGGGCCGGGACTTTTGACTTTAAAGACTTGACCGTCACGAGGTAGATTTAATGAGCTTTCGCATCAGTAAGACGGCCCGGGCATCTGCTGCTATTTTTGCGCTTATCGCCATCTTGAGTGTT
>JAYVVR010000558.1:0-6916 GCA_043786835.1 Armatimonadota bacterium
GAGGGTGTTGGGCACTATGTCGGGGTCAATTATTTTGTGGACTCCCCTACCCCGCTTTGGTACGGCGAGGGCGACGATATGTTTTTGATTGACGGCGAACCCTGGCCGGGGTCACTGCACGGCACGGGGACCGAGGATTATTTTAACTCGTCCTGGTGTCCGAAAGAGCTGTACGCGCACCCTTACTTCGGCTACGCGCGGGTCAATGGCGAGACGGGGTTCTTAGGGCGCACCCACTGTTACCGGTTCCATTTAGAGGACCCGGTCTACTTTGAGAAGTCGCTGCGAGCGTCTATTGAACATGGCCACGCGAACTCGCTGACGCTGGATATTGCAACCATTGCTTACTGGTATCAGACCGAGCCGCACCGGGTTTTTCCGCCTATGCTGCCAAAATCCCGGCGTCAGCCAATGCCGCCGATTGGGGCGGTTGACATGCACAAATGGCGCGATAGCTGGCGCCGCGAGCTGGGCGGCGGGCCGCTCTGGGGTTCTGAGCCGCTGCCGGACAGCACACGAATTAAGTAGGAGAATGAAGGTCACTGCATAAGCGCCTGGGAACGATAGATTGCGGTGGTGCGGGAAGCATCGGAGTAGCAGTCCGGCAGAGAAAAGCGCCGCTTCTGACGAGGTCAAAAGCGGCGCGGTAGACGGGATTAGGAACCCCACATGGCGTGCAGTGCATGAATAATGTGCAGAAGAGTTAACATGGACGGTGTCTCCTTTCGACAAGATATGCAGGGAGCGAAGCAGCCTCTTCACAGGCCCTAAAAGCCGTGTGTCCAGAGCAGTAATCGAAGGTGTCAGCAGTGGAACCAACCTGACATGCTCATTATACAGCAGATTTGCCAGGTTAAACGTGTTTGCCCGTTTATTTTAGAATTATTTTTAGAGTTTTTTAGGAATTATTTTATGAACTATGATGTGATTGTTGTCGGTGCGGGCCATGCCGGGGCGGAAGCGGCACTCGCAGCGGCGCGCCTCGGCGCGAAGACGCTGTGTCTGACGCTGTCTTTGGAGAAAGTGGCGCTGATGCCCTGCAACTGCTCGGTCGGCGGCCCGGCCAAAGGCCACCTTGTCCGCGAAATAGATGCCCTCGGCGGACAGATGGGGATTAATGCCGACGCAACTATCACCCATATTCGGATGCTGAACACCGGCAAAGGCCCTGCCGTGCAGGCGATTCGGGCACAGTGCGACAAAGACCTGTACTCGAAAACGATGCGCGAGACTTTGGAAGCCGTACCGAACTTGACGCTGGCGGAAGAGATGGTCGAGAGTTTTGTCATTGAGAACGGCACCGTCGTTGGCCTGCGAACGGCAAAGGGAGAGACTTTTCGGACCAAAGCGGTCGTCATCACAACAGGGACATTTCTGCGCGGAGTGATGCACCGGGGCGACGAGCGTACTGCCGGCGGGCGTCTCAACGAAAAGTCTGCCGTCGCCTTGTCCGACACCCTGCGTCAGCTCGGCTTTCCGACCCTGCGCCTTAAAACTGGCACAACTCCGCGCATTGACAAAGCCTCGGTAGATTTCACCAAAACGACCGCGATTGAGTCGGAGCCGAACACACCGCCGTTTTCATTCGGGCGCGAAACGCTGGGCATTCCCAATTTGTTACCATCATGGCTGACTTACACCAACGAGCGCACGAAAGCGGTCATTGAAGCCAATCTTCATAAGTCGGCGATGTACGGCGGCTCGATTGAGGGTCTTGGCCCGCGCTACTGCCCGTCTATTGAAGACAAGATTGTGCGCTTCAGCCAGCGGGCCAGCCATCAAGTCTTTTTGGAGCAGGAAGGCTGGGACACGGACTCGCTGTATGTCCAGGGTACGTCTACCTCGCTCCCTGCTGACGTTCAGCTTGAGTTCCTGCATACCATTTCCGGCTTGGAACACTGTGTCATGCTGAAGGCCGGCTACGCGGTCGAGTACGACGCCGTGCCGCCGACCGAGCTGACCCATGCCCTGATGACCAAGCGCCTGCCGGGCCTCTTTTTGGCCGGACAAATTAACGGCACGTCCGGCTACGAAGAAGCGGCAGGCCAGGGCCTGATGGCCGGGGCCAATGCTGCCCTATACGCCCAAAATCGGTCCCCATTTATCTTGAAGCGCTCCGATGCCTATCTCGGTGTCATGATTGACGATCTAGTGACCAAAGGCACCGACGAGCCGTACCGCCTGCTGACGTCTCGGGCCGAGTACCGCCTGCTGCTGCGTCAGGACAACGCCGACCTGCGCCTGACCGCGCTTGGCCACGCCGTCGGCCTCGTTCCTGACACCCGCTGGACACGGTTCAGCCAGAAGCGTGACGCGATTGCCGCCGAAACGCAGCGTTTCGAAAACACCTATGTCAGCGGCTCGGATAACGCCCGTCTCGCTGAACACGGCCTTTTGCCCGTTAGCCAGCGTGTTCCGCTGTCGGACATCTTAAAGCGCACCGGCGTTGACTACGCCACTGTCGCCGCCCTTGCGCCGACGCCCTTTCCCCTGCCCCGTGCCGTTGGCGAGCAAGTCGAGATCACCTGCAAGTACGAAGGCTACATTGACCGTCAAAGCGCCCAGGTCGAGAGTGCAGGCCGCCGCGAAGAGGTGTCTATCCCCGCAAAGTTCGACTTTGGAAGCATCTGCAACCTATCCAACGAGAGCCGCGACAACCTCACCCGCGTCGAGCCAATTTCGCTCGGCCAAGCCGCCCGTGTCCCCGGCGTCACCCCCGCCGACATCGCCATTTTAGGCGTTCACCTAGAGCAGCACCGCCGCCGGGCAGTTTCGACTGCGAGTTCACAGGTATAATGGACGCAAAAGAAAGACATTCTGTTCTTGAAGGCTTACGTCAGCACGGCTGGGTTGTTGAGGCGAACGAGATAGCATCGTTCAATTTGCCGGAACAGTTGAAAACCCGCTATCATGTTTTGCCGGCTGCACTTACTGAATTTCTCGTCAGCTTAACAGTTTGCAGCAACGCCGAGCAGACGACTTGGTTTTTGTGTCAGGCTGACTTTGAAGGGCAATCCTCTTCGGCATGGCGCTGGAACGAGTTTGAGCTGATGCTGCTGGAATGGGCTGAAACGGAGCGGGAAAAAAGCGAGATAACGCGTTTTTGGGACACGCATTTTCCAATTCTACTTTCAGTCAGCACAGGCTATGCTTTCTTCGCAATTTGTGTCGGCTCAGAGAAGCTTGGTCAAGTAGTTCATGGCCTTTTGGAGTACGGGGTGGATGAAACTACGGCGGTTGCCGCCTCATTCGGCGAATTTTGTTCGCTTTTACTTGCAGGTCAGTTCCCCGCAGAAACGGGTATTGACAGCGGGAACGGAGTAAAGATATGACTGTTGCCGTCGCTTCACGACAGAATAAGGTGCCGAAACCACAGTCGCAAACGGACGGTCCGAACGGCTTGCGGCACTGGACGCCTGATGAATACCATCGTATGGCGAATATGGATATTTTTGATGGAGCGCGGGTTGAGCTGCTGGGCGGCGACATTTGGCAGGTTCACGCCTCCGATTACTACCGCTGGACGCCGGAACAGTATCATCGACTCATTGAAGCCGGATTTTTTGATGACGGGCGAGTTGAGATGCTAGGAGGGCTTTTTTGGGATATGACTGGACAAATGACGCCGCACGCGACTGGAATACGGCTGGCGACGCTGGTATTGGAAGAAGCGTTTGGAGAAGGCTATGAGGTCCGGCCTCAGCTTCCCATTCTTCTGCCGGATGGAGCAGAGCCGGAGCCGGATGTTGCCGTTGCGCCGGGAACACCGCTGGATTATGCAGAGCATCACCCCCGTGCGGAAGAGCTGATGCTGGCATTGGAAGTTTCAGACACCTCGCTGATTAAAGACCGAGGGCTAAAATTAGTCTCTTATGCCCAGGCGTGGATTTCAGAATACTGGATTGTCAATCTCGTAAACCGTCAGCTCGAAGTTTACCGCAAACCGATCCCCTCTGGGACTTATACCGACTTTCACATCTACCTGCCGGGCCAGGTGGTTGTCCCACTTGCACAACCGACAAAAGCAATCGCCGTGAGCGAATTGCTGCCCCCAATGAAACAATTATGACAAACACTGAAAGAGAGACGCCGAAGAAAAAAGTGGTCGTGCTGGGGAGCGGGCCAATCCGTATCGGGCAGGGGATTGAGTTTGATTACGCCAGCGTTCACTGTGTCCGCGCCCTGCGGGAAGCCGGGTACGAGGCGATTATTATTAACAACAACCCGGAGACGGTCTCGACGGACTTTGATACGTCGGATAGACTCTATTTTGAGCCGCTGACGCCGGAAGATGTGCTGAACGTGATTGAGCGGGAAGCCCCGATTGAAGGCGTGATCTGTCAGTTCGGGGGGCAGACGGCGATCAACCTAGCGAAGCCGCTCTTTGAGGCCGGCATTCCCATACTCGGGTCGTCGTTTGATTCGATAGACTTGGCGGAAGACCGCAATAGATTTGAGACACTGCTGCGGGAGCTGGGTATTCCGAAGCCTGCCGGGCGGGCGATTTTGTCTACGGAAGCGGCGCTCGAAGTGGCGGCGGAAGTCGGCTATCCGGTGCTGGTTCGGCCTTCGTATGTGCTGGGCGGACGGGCGATGGAGATTGTTTACACCGACGACGACTTAATCGAATATATGCGCTACGCGGAAGATATTGCGGACGGTGCGCCGATTTTAGTGGATAGGTATATCGTCGGCAAAGAGGCGGAGCTTGACGTCATCGCCGACGGGGTCGGCGGCTGTTTGCTGCCCGGCATCATGGAGCATATCGAGCGGGCGGGCGTCCATTCAGGCGACTCGATGGCGGTTTATCCGCCGCAGACAATCAAGCAGTCTACCATAGACCAGATGGTTTCGTACGCGACCCAGCTTGCGGCAGCGCTGCACGTCGTCGGGCTAATGAACATTCAGTTTGTGATTGAAGACGATCAGGCGTATGTGATTGAAGTCAACCCGCGCGCATCCCGGACCGTGCCATATCTCAGTAAAATCACGGGGATCCCGATGGTTCGTGCTGCAACCTGGGCGTCACTCGGCAAGACGCTGGCGGAGCAGGGCTATACGAACGGCCTGCACCCGAACCAGCCAAATATCGCGGTCAAAGCGCCGGTGTTCTCGTTCTCGAAGCTCACCGACGTAGACATCAACTTGGGGCCGGAGATGAAATCTACCGGCGAGATTTTGGGGATTGACACCGACTTTTCGCGGGCACTGTATAAAGCGATGGTGGCGTCGGGGATTGATGTCCCCGTCGGCGGCAAAGGCGCGGCGCTTCTTGTAACACTCGCCGACCCGGACAAAGACGAAGCCCTGCCGATTATCAAAGACTTCGCGGCATTGGGGTTTAGCCTCCACGCCACAGCCGGCACCGCGAAGTTTTTGGAAGCACACGGGTTAACGGTCAGTACAGCCAAAAAGATCAGTGATGGGACACCGAATCTTCTTGATTTGATCCGGGGCGGACAGGTTTCGCTCTTGATTAACACGGTGTCAAAAGACAAGCAAATTGAAAAAGAAGCGGCACTGATTCGCCGGGCGTCGGTCGAGCATTCCATCCCGTGCCTGACGTCGCTTGACACAGCCCGTGCCCTGCACACGGCTTTGGCAACTCGTCAGGTCGGCGAAGCGTTTGAAGTCATGACAGTGGATCGGTATACGGGGTAAGACTATTTCGCATTGACCCGCGAGACAAACGCAAGCATCTCAGCGATGGCTTGAAAGAGCTCGGCAGGGATACGCTCGCCGACATTCAGTGTCGCCAGCGCTTCGGCAAGCGCGAAGTCACTGCGAAGCGGAATATCATGGTCGCGGGCGATCTTGAGGATCGTCTCGGCGACTGGAACTTGCGGGGTAAGTGCATTCATAACTTTTTAAATGTGCCAGTCAACGCAGGTGCGGGGCGTCGAAAACGCCATCCCGCCGTGATACAGCGGCGGCCAGTCGGTCTGCACGCGACAGGTGACATCGTTGGTCTCCCAGCCAGCAGCACTAAGTGCTTCGGCGAGACTGCCCGCGTGTTTCATAAGAAGACGCACCGACGAAGGCTTTTCGGCTCCAAACCGGCAGCTTAACACTCCAGACAGCAGGCCCGCAAGATCCGCCTGCACCCGGCCTAACTTGGGCGGGGCCAAACGCAGCGTGGCCCGCAGAACTTCACTTTCTTCCGCGCCGTCGCAGTCTTTCTCGTGCAGCCACAACTTCGCTTCTGCCATCCCCGGCTGGCCGTCAAACATCAGCGGCAGGGCAAAATACAGCGGCACCGCGCTTTGTCCGGCGTGAGCAGTCAGCGACGCCTGGTTTAAAAGCTGCTGCCCCTCTAAAAGTGATGCTAAACCGTTCGCGCCGTTTTGCAGGCTGCGGTCGCCTGATGCCTCGGCCAGACGCAGCAGCGATGTCCGCATATCTACCACCGGCATCCGGCTTTCGTGCGTGTTCAGCAGCCGGTGCTCGGTGCTGCGCCCGACTTGCAGCAGCATTTCGCGCAAGCCCCGCGCGAGGGCAGGCGGCGAGGTTCCCGCTTCAAGCGCCAGCCCAAGCCACGCCGTCACCCGCTCCGGCAGCTGGGCCGTCCCCTCACCTTCGGGCGCGGCCAGCACGGCAGACAATGCCCGCAGCGCATCGGGGGATGTTGGCAGCCCCAGCGACTTTGCCAGAACATAGGCGGACGGAGAAACCTCCGGCACCCCGGCCAGCACCCCATTTGCTTCGGCCAGTGCTCCGAGTGTTAAGGGCAGTCCGGCTTGGGTCAGCGCAAAAGCCAGTGCGACATCGGCCTCACCGGCCGCCGCGCCGAGTCCCAAAAGTGCCGATTTTATCAGCTCCGGTGTCAGTATTCCGGCGAGTATCGGTGCAGCTTTGTTCGCGTCCGGCCCCTGCACGGCCAGCACCAGCCGGTCAAATAGGCCCCGCGCAGCGGCGG
>JAYVVR010000559.1:0-2398 GCA_043786835.1 Armatimonadota bacterium
GCGAAAGAGAACCAGGAGTTCTTCCTGGACAAGATCACCGAAATCCCGTGGGATCAGGTCGGCGGCCAGCAGGAAGCGATTGCCGTCATCAAGGACGCAATTGAACTGCCCCTGCTGTATCCAGAGCTGTACGAGCGCTTTGGCAAGCGTCCACTGAAGGGCATTTTGCTGTACGGGCCTCCCGGCTGCGGCAAGACTTTGATTGGAAAAGCGACTGCGTACAATATCACGCAGGAGTACAAAGCGCGTACCAAGCGGGATGTCAAAGAGTACTTTATGTACATCAACGGCCCCAAAATCCTGAATATGTGGCTTGGCGAGTCCGAGCGGCAAGTGCGGGAGATCTTTTCTACTGCCCGCGAAAAGGCCAAAGAGGGTTATTTAGTCTTCATCTTTATTGACGAAGCGGAGAGCATTCTGCGGACCCGGTCGTCGGGCCGGTTCACGAATATCTCGAACACAGTCGTGCCCCAGTTCTGCGCCGAGATGGACGGCCTGGTCTCGCTGGAGAACGTCGTCGTCATGCTGACCTCGAACCGGCCTGACTACATTGACCCAGCAGTTTTGCGCCCGGAGCGTATTGACCGCAAGGTGAAGGTCGTGCGCCCGGACAAGAAGAGCACGTCGGATATTCTGGGTATTTACCTGCACAAAAACCTGCCGTTTGATTACCGTATGGTAGACGAGATGGGCGGCACTGAGCAGGTGCGTCAGTCTCTGATCTCGAAGACAACCGAGCTGATTTGGGCCAAGACGCATGAGACCGAGTTCCTGGAAGTCTACCTAAAGAATGGCTCAGTGGATACGCTCTACTGGAAGGACCTGATTTCCGGGGCGCTCTTGACCTCGGTAGTCGAGCGGGCGAAAGATTTCGCCATCAAACGCTCGATTGATGTCAAGTCCACCAAGGAAGGCGTTTCCATGGACGACATGGAGCGGGCGGTTCGGATGGAGTTCAAGGAAAACGAGATCTTCCCGAAGACCGACAACATCGAGGACTGGCTGAAGCTGCTGGATTACGAGCCGGACAACGTCGTGCGCCTGAACGCGATTTCCCCGAAAAAGGGTTCGCAGACGACGCGCCGGAACGTGATCTAATGCCCGAAATCAAAGGTAAAGTCGTCGCCATCACCGGCGCAAGCAGTGGTATCGGTGAGGCGACGGCGCTTCTGCTGGCGAAGCAGGGCGCAAAAGTCGTGCTGGGGGCGCGGGGCTTAGATCGCCTCGCGGCCCTTGCGGCCCGCATCACTGATGAAGGCGGTGACGCAGCCTACCTTCCGACAGACGTCAAGCGGCGTGAGGACCTTTCCGCCCTTGTGGCTCTGGCCTGCGAGCGTTATGGCAAGCTTGATGTTTTCGTCAACAATGCTGGCGTCAGTCCGATTTCTAGACTCGACGATCTGCGGGTTGAAGAGTGGGAAGATATGATTGACGTCAACATTAAGGGTGTTCTCTATGGCATCGCCGCTGCGCTGCCTATCTTTCGAAGGCAGGATTTTGGGCATTTTGTCAATATTGCCTCGACCGCTGGATTGATTACGACATCGACCATGGCGGTTTACTCCGGCACGAAGTTCGCCGTACGTGCGATCTCGGAAGGTTTGCGTCAAGAAGCCGGCGACAAACTCCGGGTTACGGTAATCTCGCCGGGGTTCACCCGAACGAACTTAGCAGATTCCGTGACAAACGCTGAGATAAAGGCGCAGATAGCTGGGGCAATGGACAGGATGGCAATCCCGCCGGATGCCATCGCAGAAGCCATTGTCTACGCTATCGGGCAGCCGGCGAATGTAGATGTCGGTGAAATTGTTGTCCGGCCCACCGCTCAAAGCTGACATTACCGAAAAATTATTTCTAGGAGAAAATTTTTGCCATTATTCGGCACAGAAACAGAATACGGGATTGCTGTCGAGGGCAAGGGCGCAAGTGATCTGCTGGCCGAGTCTCGTGCCGTCGTCAAAGCCTATGCCGGCAAGATTGCCTGCCCGTGGTACTACAAGGGTGAGGATCCGCGCAACGATATGCGCGGCTTCCATGTGGACAAGCTGACGGTTGACCCGGAAGACGCGAAGTTCGATGCGCCGAACCAAAAGATGCTGCCGGTTGAAGAAGAGCGGGCCGACCGGGTTTTAGTGAACGGCGCGCGGTTTTACAATGACCACGGCCACCCGGAATACTCGACCCCGGAATGCGCGTCACTCTTAGATTTAGTTGCTCACGACAAGGCGGGCGAAAAGATTGTCCTGGCGGCGGCGCGGGCGCGGATGGAGAAGCCGGGCGTCGGTGCGATCCATATCTTTAAGAACAACACCGACTTTCATGGGTCGTCCTACGGAACACACGAGAACTACTTAATCCCGCGCGCGACGCCGTTTGCACAGCTCTTATCGGGCCTGCT